>DASWBH010000420.1:0-35249 GCA_036390755.1 Thermoanaerobaculia bacterium | reverse complement strand
GTCGATCTACGCGTTCGTCGGCATCATCATGCTCGTCGGTCTCGTGAAGAAGAACGGCATCATGATGGTCGACTTCGCAATCGAGGCGCAGAAGGCGGGCATCTCGGCCGAGCAGGCAATCTTCGACGCGTGCGTCGTCCGGTTCCGTCCGATCATGATGACGACGATGGCCGCTCTCATGGGCACGTTGCCGATCGCACTCGGCCTGGGTGCGGGCGCCGAGTCCCGGCGGCCGCTCGGACTCGCGGTCGTCGGCGGCCTGATCTTCTCGCAGACATTGACCCTGTTCGTGACGCCGGTCTTCTACCTGTACATGGAGAAACTGCGGACGCGCGGCACGAAGTCGGGCGAGACGCCGTCTGGCGACATCGTCGAGGAGCTCGCGCGCGCCGAGCGGGATGAGACTGCGCCGGCGGCTGTCGCCATGATGTCGCGTCCTGCGCACGCGGAGTGACGCGGCTCGTCGTCCTCGGACCGCCGTCATTCCCCGCGCTGGATCTGCTTCGCGCGAGTCGCGTCGATTACGTCGCCAGTGAAGAGCTGGCGACGCTCCGCGACTCGGTGTCCGGCACAGACGCGATTCTGATCACGCCGCGTTACGCACGCCTGCTCGGCGAGCTGCTGCCGTTCGCGACACGCTTGCGTTGGATCCACGCGCTCGCCGCGGGCGTCGACCAGCTGCCGTTCGACGCGCTGCGCACGATCAGCGTGACCGTCACCAATTCGCGCGGGCTGTACGCCGACGCACTCGGCGAGTTCGCAATCGCGGCGATGCTCTGGTTCGCCAAGGACCTGCGGCGACTCGAAAGGAACCACGCCGCGCATCGTTGGGAGCCGTTCACGGTCGCACGCCTCGAGGGCAAAACGGCCGGCATCGTCGGCTTCGGCGGAATCGGGCGGGCGGTCGGGCGGCGCGCCGAGGCCATGGGGATGCGCGTGCTGCCGGTGCGAAGCCGCGAAGGATCGATTGACGAGGTCATCGCGGCGTCCGATTACATCGTGCTCTCCACGCCGTTGACGGCTGCGACGCGCGGGCTGCTGAACGCGGCACGGATCGCCTCGATGCGCTCGACCGCCGTCCTGGTCAACGTCAGCCGCGGCGCGGTCGTCGACCAGCGCGCTCTCGTCGAAGCGCTGCGCGAACGGCGCATTCGCGGTGCAGCGCTCGACGTGTTCGAGACCGAACCGCTTCCGCCCGATCACCCGCTCTGGACACTCGACAACGTCCTGATCTCGCCGCATTCGGCGGACCACACCGACGATGCGCACGAGCGTGCAATCCGGTTTTTCCTCAGCAACCTGAGTCGATTCGAACGGGGCGAGACGCTGGAGAACATCGTCGATCTGACCGCCGGTTATTGAACCTCTTGACAGAATCCGGCCGCCCACATATTGTTAGCACTCGCAACCGTCGAGTGCTAACACCTGGCTCAGAGAACCACAGTCCGAGATGAGCGGGTTCCGCACGTAAGTCCAAAGAACACAATACCGAAGGAGGAGTTTCTCATGGCAACAGCAGCAGTAGCAACGGAGCTCAAGCTCCGGCCCCTTTACGACCGTATCGTCGTGCGTCGCAAAGAGGCGAGAGAGCAGATGCGCGGCGGGATCATCATTCCCGATACCGCGAAGGAAAAGCCGCAGGAAGCGGAAGTCATCGCCGTCGGCGAGGGCAAGTTCAACGAAGACGGTAAGCGGATCAAGCTCGACGTGAAGAAGGGCGATACCGTTCTCGTCGGCAAGTACTCCGGCACCGAAATCAAGATCGACAACGTGGAGTACACGATTCTGCGCGAGGACGAAGTTCTCGCCATCGTGGAAGGTTAAGGAGAGAGCAATGGCAAAACGAGTAACTTACGGAGAAGAGGCTCGCCAGTCGATCCTCAAGGGCGTCAACAAGCTTGCTGACGCCGTTAAGGTGACGCTCGGTCCGAAAGGCCGCAACGTCGTCATCGAGAAGAAGTACGGTTCGCCGACGATCACCAAGGACGGCGTCACCGTGGCGAAGGAAATCGAGCTGAAGGATGAGCTCGAGAACGCCGGTGCGCAGATGGTCCGCGAGGTCGCTTCGAAGACCTCCGACACGGCCGGCGACGGCACCACCACCGCGACCGTTCTCGCCCAGGCGATCTACCGCGAGGGAATCAAGAACGTGACCGCGGGTGCGAACCCGATGGAACTGAAGCGCGGCATCGAGCTGGCGGTCCGCGCCGCTGTCGAAGCGATCGACAAACTTGCGAAGCCGGTCGAGGGCAAGGACATTGCCCACATCGGAACGATCTCGGCGAACAACGACGAAGAGATCGGCTCGATCATCGCCGAGGCGATGGACAAGGTCGGCAAGGATGGCGTCATCACTGTTGAAGAGGCACGCGGCCTCGACACGGTCCTCGAAGTCGTCGAGGGCATGCAGTTCGACCGCGGTTATCTCTCGCCGTACTTCGTCACCGATCCGGAGCGCATGGAAGCGGTCCTCGAGAACGCGAAGATCCTCATCTACGAGAAGAAGATCGCGAACATGAAGGACCTCCTCCCGATCCTCGAGCAGGTGGCGCGTCAGGGCAAGCCGTTCCTGATCATCGCCGAGGACATCGAGGGCGAGGCGCTGGCCACGCTCGTCGTGAACAAACTGCGTGGAACGCTCAACGTCGCCGGCGTGAAGGCGCCCGGCTTCGGCGACCGCCGCAAAGCAATGCTCGAAGACATCGCCGTTCTCACCGGCGGCAAGCTCATTTCCGAGGACCTCGGTATCAAGCTCGAGAGCGTGAAGTGGGATGACCTCGGCGACGCGAAGCGCGTGGCGATCGACAAGGACAACACCACCCTCGTGACCGACACCGACGACAAGACCCACAAAGAGGCGATCGCCGGCCGCGTCAAGATGATTCGCGCCCAGATCGATGAGACGACCTCCGACTACGACCGCGAGAAGCTGCAGGAGCGCCTCGCGAAGCTCGTCGGCGGCGTTGCCGTCATCAAGGTCGGCGCCGCAACCGAGACCGAGATGAAGGAGAAGAAGGCCCGCGTCGAGGACGCGATGCACGCGACCAAGGCTGCGGTCGAGGAAGGCATCGTTCCGGGCGGCGGCGTCGCTCTGCTCCGCGCCATCGACGCGGTCGAGAAAGTCGAAGCCGAAGGCGATACGCGTACAGGCGTCAACATCATCAGGCGCGCTCTCGAAGAGCCGTTCCGTCAGATCGTGTTCAACGCCGGTCTGGAAGCCTCCGTTCTGCTGAACGCAGTGAAGCGGAAGGGCGGAACGTGGGGCATCGACGCCCGCAACTCCAGCTCCGAGCCGGTGGACATGCTCGCCGTCGGAATCATCGACCCGGCGAAAGTCACCAAGCAGGCGCTCGTGAACGCGTCGTCGATCGCCGGCCTGATGCTCACCACCGAGGCTCTCGTCTCCGAGATCAAGGAAGATGACAAGGGTGCCGGTGCAGGTGCGCAGGCTGGCATGGGCGGGATGTACTGATCCACAGCAGCAAACGGAGTCAATGTTCAGGGCGGGCCGAAAGGCTCGCCCTTTTCATTTCATCTCGGCGAAGACGATCACGTTTCCGGCGGCGTCGCGGATGATCGTTTCGGTCGCGCCGTAGAACGTCTCGCGACTCTGCACCATGACGTCGGTGCCGCGCGGCAGACGCTGGCGCACGTCCGCGAGCCGCTCCACTTCGATGAAGAGCGACGAGCCGCCGACCGGCGTCCGCCGTTCGAGCGCTCGCGGCTCGTCGGCGCGCACGCTGTCGACCGACTGAAGCATCAGCTCGACAGGACCGTTCTGCAGGATGACGAAGCCGAGGCGATTCTCGTGCGGCACCTCGGCCGATTTCGTGAAGCCGAGCGACTCCCACAGCGGGAGCAGCGGTTCGATCTGATCGACGACGAGGACGGGCGTGAGTTTTTTCATCATGCGGCGAGACTACGCACCGCTCTGACCCGCCGATAGGAAAAATGGAACAGGCGTGGTGCCGCTGAACTCACGGAAGTCGGCGATGAGGTGCGACTGGTCGACGTAGCGGAGACGCGCAGCGACGTCGGCCCACGGCTGTTGGCGGCCGAGCTGTAGCGCGTAACGAAAGCGGATGATGCGCGCGAACATCTTCGGGGGGACGCCGATGTGGTGCGCGAAAAGGCGCGCGAGGTGCTGACGCGTTACGCCGATCGTGTCCGCGAGCCGTTCGACGTCGCAGGTGCCGCCGCTGCGGATGATCGCCTGCACGGCGGCGTCGACGCGTCTGTCGCCGTCGGTGACGAGACGCATGAGGTCGGCTTCGATCGAGCCGGCGTGAAGCTCGAGCCGGCGGCTCACGTTCCGCAAAGGCACAACAGCGTCGGTCAGCTCTCTCAACGGAATGCCGAGGATGGTCGCGAGACGGCCGGGACGAAACCGGACGCCAAGGAGGTTGCGCCGGTCTTCGGGAGAAACGACAACCGGCTTCGTCATCGTGCCGACAACGGATACCGATTCCCGCTCCAGGTCGAGCAGGAGGTCCGCACAGCCGTCAGGCAGCACGGCCATGCTCCCGCCGTCGACCTTGCTGTGCCACACGGCCGCGACCCACGGCCGCAGCGACGTGCCCGGACGACTTTCGCTGTACATGCGCGCGGAGTTTAGATCGGCACTGTGGTTGCTGCACGCAACAAACGTGCGACGCATCTTTTTTCCTCTCCCGCACCGCATCGCTGCCGACGATTCTCTGTACGGCGTCCGGGTTCGCGGCGATGAGCACGCCGACGGCCGCTGGGAACCTTGCATCGAGTTCGAGAGCCGGAGCGGCATCCGTCTCGAGACGTGCCCACCCATGAAGATGTCCACGCCAGGCGATCTCAAAACCTGGGCCGAGAAGCTCGACGAGCCGTACCTGCTCGAAGCGCTCGCGAGAGCCAGCCAGGGACCGATCCGGAAGACGCGAAAACGGAAGCCTTGAGCCCGACAGCAAGCTCCGGACGTGATGCAGCTTACGAACTGCGGCACCGCGGTTGCTAAAATTCCGAAGCGAGCAGCTGTACCGGCTCGGGTTCTTTTGTTCGTTCCACCATTCGTTGAAAAGGGGCATACCGCCCCTTTTGTGTCTTCAGGGCGCACCGCTCCTTTTTCTTTCTCAGGCGAAGGAGGTCCCATGGTCATCCTCTGGGTTTGTCAGGCAGCGTTCGGACTTGCGGCTCTGGCAGCCTGCCTCTTCGCGGTCCGGTCCGTTCTCCGGCACCAGCGGACACTCAGCTATTACCTGACGCTCAGCGGCGCGTTCGCCCTGATCTTCTTTCTCGCTGTGCCCGGCTCGGAGCCGGAGACGATCCTCATCTCGCTCCTCGCCATCGCCACCGGCGCCCTTCTCATGCCCTCGGAAAACCAGCGCTCCACGCACGAGCTCCTCGACGACGAGTTCGAGATCGGCGATTCGACCTTGACGCGGCGTCTGAAAAAGTAGGAGGTGAGCATGCGCGAGATCCTCATTCCGTTCGTTCCACGCGTGACCTCGCCCGAAGGCGCGGAGTACCGGATCCGGATCGTCGGCCACGAGCGCGCGGACGGCATTTGGGAAGGAGTAATCGAGTTTCACCGCGACGACACGCGCCTGGTCACCGGCGTGGAGACAACGCAACCGGACGCGGAATCGCTGGAGAAGTGGGCGGGAAGTCTGAAAACGATGTACTTCGAGGCGGCGCTGAGGCGGGCGCGGCGTCCCGGATCGCGCCGGAGCGCGGCACACGCGGCGCAGTTACCCGACCACGGAGTCTGACCCCAAAAACAGAACGGGCGGACCTTGCGGTCCGCCCATTCCGTCTCTCTGCAGTGCGTCGGCTCGATCAATGCTGCATACGCAGCGTTTCCACGAGCGCATAGGCCGGCAAGGGTCGACCAAAGAAAAATCCCTGCATTTCTGTGCAGCGTCTCGCGAGGAGATACGAGAGCTGCTCTTTCGACTCGACGCCTTCCGCAACGATCCGGAGGTCGAGTCCCTTCGCCATCGTGATCATCGCCTGCACCATGGCGGCGTCGTCGTTGCGCGCCATCATGTTGTGGATGAAGGTCGGCGCAATCTTCAGCGTGTTCACAGGCATGTCGCGCAGATCGGTGAACGAGCAACCGCCGCTGCCGAAGTCATCGATCGCAACGCGCGCGCCGAAATCTTTCAGCTTCGCGAGCACATCGTGAGTCCGCGCGGAATGAGCGAGGACGCCCTCGGCGATCTCGAGCTCCAGCGTCTCGGGCTTGAGATGGACGTCGTTGATGGCGTCTTCGAGCACGCGCTGCAGCGCGCGATCGTGGAACTGCCGCGATGACAGATTCACGGCCATCCGGAAGTCTTTCATCCCGTCGTCGTGCCACTGCTTCAGCTGATGACAGGCTTCGTTGATGATCCACTCGCCGATCTGACCGTCGAGGTTGCCCTGCTCGGCGGCCGGGAGGAACTCCGCCGGAGCGACCAGCCCGACGTCCGGGTGCCGCCACCGCACGAGTGCCTCGATGCACTCGATCCGTCCGGTCTGCACGTTCACCTCCGGGTGGTAGTGCAGCTCGAACTCGTTGCGGCTGAGCGCCCGGCGCAGGCTGGCCACGAGTGAGGTTCGCTCGAGAGCGCGCGCGTTGAGCTCGGGAATGTGGAAGCGGAACATGTTCCGCCCGCGCTCTTTCGCCTGGTACATCGCCGCGGTGGCGTTCTTCAGCAGCTCGTCGGAGACATTGCCGTCCTGCGGCGAAACGGCGATCCCGATGCTTGCCTTGACGTCGATGGTCTGCCCATCGACCTCGAACTGCCGCGAGATCGCGTCCAGGATGCGCTGCGCGGCGATCGCGGCGTCGGTTTCGGCCGCCATCTCCGCCAGCACGATCATGAACTCGTCGCTCCCGAAGCGGCCGACCGCATCTTCCTCGCGGACGCACGAGGACAGGCGGTCGGCAACTGATTTGAGCAGACGGTCGGCGATCCCGTGGCCGAACGTGGTGTTGATCATCTCGAAGTGGTCGATATCGATGATCATCACCGCGGCCGGTTTCCGGCGCCGCTTCGCGCGCGCGAGCGCGACGTTCAACCGGTCGATCACGAGCGAGCGGTTCGGCAGACCGGTGAGCGTGTCGTGGTACGCGCGAAACTCCATGAGCTGCGCCGCGCGACGCTGTTCCGTCACATCGAACATCGCCGCCTCGATCCACACTTTTTCCGCCTCCGAGACGTTCACGTATTTCAGGTTCTGCAGCACCCAAACGACGGTTCCGTCTTTCTTGCGGAGCGCCACTTCGACGTTGGCGAGTGTTCCGAGATCGGGCAGCGCGGCCATGACGGTCATGGCATCGGACACGTTGAAGTAACTCAGCCGGCCCGCGCCGAGCAGCTCTTCACGCGTGCCGTAGCCGAGCATGTGCGCACAAACTTCGTTGCAGTCGAGGAGCCGTCCATCCGGCGTTTGCCGATAGATTGCGACCATATCGAGTGCGAAAGAAGGTTCGGACATACTGGGCGGCTGCATGGCGAGTTGCGTCACTTGACAAGCTACCCTCGCGGCTCACGCCGGCCCATCCGGCAATGGAGTGAATTTCGGGTATATCGAAGGTTATAGCGGCGCGATCAAGCGATGCCGTGCTCGCGCGCATAGAGAGTCAGCTCGACGCGGCCGTGCACTCCGAGCTTCTTGTAAATGGCGTGGAGGTGCGTCTTGACCGTCCCTTCGCCGATGAACAGCTTGTTCGCGATCTCCTTGTTGCGCAAGCCCGCAGCCACCATCTTCACGATCTCCAGCTCGCGGCGCGACAGCACTTCCGCGCCTTGCCGGCTCGCCTGCCGCTCCACGGCACGATCGAGTGCGCGGACGATGAGCGTCTGATCGAGCGCGCGTTCGCCGCGCGTGACTCGACGCACGGAGTCGACCAGCGAGACCGCCGCGGCCTCCTTCAGCACCATCCCCCACACACCCGCCTCCATCGCCTGCAGCACTTCGTCCTCGTCCATCGACGCCGTCAGCAGAATCACGCGCGTCGGCAGATGCTCTGCGTGAATCTGCTTGAGGACCGAGAGTCCGTCGCCGTTCGGCATCTTCACGTCGAGCACGATCACATCGGGCCGGTGCTCGCGGACCGCCGCGATCGCAGCTTCGCCGGTCGCGCACGTCGCGAGGACCTGAAAGTCCTTCTGCCGGCTGAAGAGTTGCTCGAGACCCTCGAGGATGATCGGGTGATCGTCGGCCAGGACCAGCGTAGTCGCCATCTAAGCTCCAAATCCGAGGGGCACGGTGATTGTGACAACTGCGCCGCTTTCCGTCGAGTCCACCGTCAGCGTTCCGTTCAGCGACGACACCCGTTCGGCAAGCATGCTCGGCCCGCCGCCGGAGTCGCGCATCTCGTCGAGCGAACGCCGCCCGTGAAAGGCGAAGCCGGTGCCGTTGTCGGAAACCTCGATGTGCATCTCGCTTCCTTCGGTGCGCACGCGGACGCGGACGTCCGAAGCGTGCCCGTGCCTCGCGGAGTTCGTCACGGCTTCGTGGATCAGCCGGAATGTTTCCTGTCCGATGAATCCCGAGACGACCGGATCGATATCCTGCACGTCGAACTCGACGCGAATCCCCCACTGCTTCGCGAAACGGGAGCGGAAGTCGTCCACGCGCGCAGCGAAATCGAACTTCGCTTCGCGCCGCGGCGCGCGCGGCCGGAGCTGCTCCACGAAGCGGCGCAGGTCGCGCTGGTCCGCCATGATGAGGCCTTGCGTCTCGGTGATCATCCGCCGCGCGTTCTGCGGATCGTTGTCGATCATGCTGTGCACGGTCTCGAGCTGCAGTACGACTCCGGTGAACGATTGCAGAAGCCCGTCGTGCAGATCGCGGGCGACGCGAATGCGCTCCTGTTCGACGGCGTCGCGCACCGCAGCGCGAAGCTGCACGTTCACTTCGAACTTGATCGCCAGCAGCGACGCAACGGGATTTGCGGCGGCAAGAACGACTTCGCGGTCGAGCTCCGGTTGACAGACGAACAGCCGGCCCTGGAATGAATCCGCGATTACGGGGACGGACAACAGCGGTCCGGCGCTGATGTCAGTGCGGATTCGCGGATCGATCGCCGCGTCGATCGACATCGGATGCTCCCCTCCCGCCACCACCCGCCCGTCCTCCTCGACAAAGAACACGCGATCCGTCAGCTCCTCCGCCACGACGCTTTCGAGGCTCAGATCTTCCTCTTCGCGCCAGGTGAAACCGGAATTGTTCAGCGCGGCGATGTTCATCCACGGCTCATCGCCGTCGTCGCTCACCAGCACCGCCCCCGGCGCGTTGAAGACGTCGCGGCAACACTCGAGGCTCTCGCGCGCCAGCGAGCGATGATCGGCCGAGACGCGCCGCGGCCAGCGCCGCATCTTCGCGCACACCTCGCCGAGTTGCTGCATCCGCGTCGATGGTACCGCCGTTGCGTTACGAGTAGTACCGCGCCGCCACCGAATACAGCGCGACGGCGTTGCAGATCGCCGCGACGGCTGCGAGCGCGATCAGCGCGATCCGTTCGCGACGGATCAGCGGCGCCGCGATGATCGAGAACATCACCGGCGCGATCGGCAACAGATAGCGGCCCTGCAATCCGTCGATGTTCGTCGCGCATGGCGGTGTCCAGCCGATGTAGGACGCGAGCGCGATGCCGCCGATCGTGGCGATCGAGATCATGGCCGCCACGGCTCGCACGCGCACGGAAACGCTCGACGTCCACGCACACGCCAGCAGCACCAGCGCCTCTGCCCAGATGACCGGCCCGGGCAGGGGAACGTCGAGCATCCCGAGGCGTCCGACCATCTGACGCGTGTAGTCGACACCGTTCACGCGGAGCTCATGGGCGAGCGCTTCCGCGAACCGCGCAGGGTTGTTGCGCAGGCAGTCGATCTGCGCCGGCGGATCGACGTGCGCGTCCGGACGAACCGGCGCGTAGGACCGCGACGCGTTCCACATCGCCAGAGCGAACCCTGCGGCCGTCGCCGCGATGATGATCGCGCGAGCAGCGCCGCGCATCGTCGCCACTGCGAACGCGAGCAGCGCGATCAGAACATAACCCGGTTTGCAGAGACCGACGCATGCGCCGAGCGCGGCTGTCAGTGCGACTTCGCGCGGCGTCCGTGGGGCACGAAGCAGGGCCGCAGTGAAAACAAACGATGCTGCGATCGTCATCGCGTCCGGCGACCACGACGCCGCGAGAAACAACGCCATCGGCAGCAGAGCGGCTGCGGCAAACAGCCACTGCAGCACCGGCGTGATCCTGATCGCGAATGCGACGAGCGCAATGTACGCGAGCGCGTTGAACAGTCGCCCGAGGTAGAAGGTGATCACGGGACGCGCGGGGATGATGCGTGTGAGAAGCGCGGCGGCGATCTGCGGCAGGTACGCGACGGGCGTGTAGCCGGCGGGAAACGTGACGGTCGCGCGATGCTCCGGCTCGAGACGCACGTACCACGACGTGCGGAAGCGCGGCCACGTCACCTTGTAGTTCGGCGTCGGCGGCGCCACCCAGAACACGAACACGATCGTCGAGAGCCCCTGCTCGAGTTGCGCGACACCGCCGGCGCGCTCGATTCGCGGCAGGATCGCGCCGCGCGCGATCGTCACGGCGCGCCAGAAGTGGCCGACTTCATCGGGCACCTGGAACGGCGGCGTGGCAAAGGTGAAAAGCATGGCCGCGCAAAGTCCGATGATGATGAACAGGCGCTGCGCAGTCATCGCGTTCCGCTCTCCCCGATCGACTCAGCGACGGCGATGATCTCATCGCGAATGAGCTGCCGGTGCGCGACGAGTCGCGCGTGCGCGCCGCGCGC
Source organism: Thermoanaerobaculia bacterium (assembly GCA_036390755.1). Classification (GTDB taxonomy): domain Bacteria; phylum Acidobacteriota; class Thermoanaerobaculia; order Gp7-AA8; family Gp7-AA8; genus DASVHS01. The sequence continues at coordinate 24,471 of DASWBH010000420.1, read as the reverse complement.
GATCGCCCGATGAAGCAACGCGCGGGCGCTGCCGGTGATCTCGTCGAGCTCTTCAACGAATCGCAGTGCCGCGTAGCCGGTCAGCGGCAGGATGAGAATGGACACGACAGCCGCAATCGCGCCGGCGTACTTCGCAATCAGCAGCGCGACGACGATCCACGTCACCGGATAGAGCAGCAGCGCCGCGACGAACTTGAATGTGGCCGTCATCTCGTTGGCGTCACGCGAGAATCCGCGCGACAGCGCATCGACGATCCGATACGGGACGAAGTGAACGACGATCCCGGCGATCGCGACCGGCAGCAGCGCGACCGCGCTCACGACCGAACGGCGATCGAGCCGCGGCGACAACTCCTCCGCTTCGAGACGCGCGCCGCAGAGCTCCGACTCGAACTGACGGATCGCCGACGCAAGCCGTTCGAGCCGCTCGGGATCCTCTTCGCGCAACCGGTGATATCCGGCAATGAACCGCCTCCGCAGCTCGAACTCGGCCGCGAGCGGCTGCTCCGCGCCGGCCGAGAAGATGCGCTCTGCGCGCCCGATGAGCTCGAGCGCCGCGTGCGAGTCAGCCTGCAGCGTCACCGACGCGAGCTGCTGCTCGATTCTCGACGTGAGCTCGAGCGCTGCATGGACCGGCGGCTCGCCGTCCTCGCCGAGAGCGACGGGCCGCACGTCGATCGCTTCGCCGAACCATACCAGCGCCTCGCTCCGAAACGTCTGCTTTGCCGTGTAATAGATGCCGGCCGGAACGATCGCCACGGACGGCAATTCCGCGCCGAGCGCGATCCGTGCGGCGCCGGTCTTGAGCTCGCGCAGGCGAGGATCGCTGTGCGTCGTGCCCTCTGGAAAAATCGCGATGCTTCCTCCGCTGCGCAGAACGTCGCGTGCCCGGCCGAACGTCTCGCGGTTCGAGTCGCTCGCCCCGTCCTGCTTGCGATACACCGGAATCGAATGGAACACGCGTACGAAGTACCCGATCAGCGGGTAACGAAACAGCGGCGCCTTTGCGAGAAACGAAACCGGGCGCGGCGCGAAACAGACGATGAAGAGCGGATCGACGAGACCGTTCGGATGATTCGCCGCAAACACCACGGGCGAATCGATCGGTATGCGTTCGACGCCAACGACTTCGATCCGCCGAAAGAACAAACGAAGCGCGAAACGGAAGAACGAGGTAAGAGCCCGCCGCATTACGAATCTCGAATCTCGAGTCTCGAATCCCGCGAAGCCGCGTACGTCCAGATCGCGCCCGCAACGACGATCGCCACCGGCACGATCAGAAACGCGCGCTCGAGCGAGCTCGCATCCGACAGCGCGCCGATCAGCGGCGGCGAAGGAATGTCGCCGACGAGATGCATGACGAGAACGGACAGTCCGAGGGCCGTGGCGCGCTCGTGCGGAGAAACGGCGTTGATGATCGCCGAGTTCACCGGGCCGGTGCTCATGAAAATCAGCACTTCCGAAATCACGATCGCCGTGAGGTAGATGCCGCGATGAGGATTCGATAGCGCGACGTACGCGATCGGCGCTGCGAGCAGCGTCGCGATTCCGGACACCCACAAATATGCGCTCTTCGTTCGTACGAGCAGCAGATCGCCGAGCCAGCCGCCGGCGAACGTTCCCGTGAAACCGGTGACGAGCGCGATGCCGCCGAAGAGCACGGTCGCCTGGGTTCGCGGCATTCCGCGCGCGCGCTCGAGAAACGCCGGCATCCAGAACGCGAGTCCGCCGAGCGCAAACGTGTACGCGCCGTAACCGAGCACGGTGAGGATGTACGTCCGATTGCGGAGCAGATCCGCGTACGCGCCGAGGAGCGTGCGGTTGCCCTCAGAGACGGGCGCGTGAATGTCGTGCGTTCCGCGCGGCGGATCGACGACTCGCAACACGAGCAGCGCCAGCAGCAGGCCGGGCGCGCCCGCGATCCAGAAAGCCGCGCGCCAGCCGAATGCCCGATCGACGATGCCGCCAAGGATGTAGCCGGCCGCAGAACCGACAGGGATGGCCGCGAAGAAGATGCTGAGAATGCGCCCGCGCTTTTCGATCGGATAGTGATCGGAGAGGAGCGCAGGCGCGATCGTGCCGTACGCGGCCTCGCCGACTCCGACCGTCGATCGGGCCACAAACAGCGACGCGAATCCCTGCGCGAATCCGGCGAGCGCCGTCGCGACGCTCCAGATCGCGACGCCGAGCGCGATCAGCGGCGGCCGCGCACGCCGGTCACCTAGCGTCCCGAACACCGGAGACGTCAATGTGTAGACGACGATGAACCCGGCGCCGACAAATCCGAGCTGCGTGTCGGACAGCGCGAGCTCCGACCGTTTGATCGACTCCACCACCGCGGCGACGACCCATCGGTCAAGATAATTGAACAGATTGATGAACGTGAGAACGGCGAGAGCGTATCGGGCGGCTTTCTGCTCAGTGTCGGTCATCGCGGACACGCGCGAAGCGATTCTGCACGAAACCACTCCGCAATGGATTCGTAATCAAGGACTGCGAAGCACGCAGTTATCATTCAAGAACCCATGAGACGGCTTGCGCCCATCATCGCGTGTCTGATCGGACTGGCTGCACTGGTCGTCCTGATGCCACGGTTCAACAGCTCCGAACCGGCGGGCATCCGCTTCACGCGCGGCGAGGCGCAGGCCATCGCCGACCGCGAGGCTCGCCGCCTCGGCATCCCGGTCGACAAATCGTACGAGATCCTCACGTGGGCGAATTCGACATCGCTCGACGCCGAGCTCGACAAGAAACCCGATCTCCGCCGCGCCGCGGAGAAGGATCCCGCGATCGGCCCTCGCCTCGGCGGCTACCACGCGACGTACTACCGGCGAGGACTCGAGAAATATCCGGCGTACGGCGACGTGGTCGTCAGCGGCCAGACCGGCGAGATCACAGGCGCGCGGCTGCGCATGCGCGACGAAGAACCGGGAGCGCGGCTGACCGAAGCGGACGCACGCGCGCGAGCCGACGCGTTCGTGAAGTCGCGCCAGCTGCCCGGCGCGCCGGATCCGAAGTTCGACGACGCCCGGCCAACCGTGCTCCGCAACCGCACCGACTGGCTGGTCCGGTACCGCGTCCCGTCGACTTTCCCCACTGGTAAGGTCGTTCCGTACCTCTGGGTCACGTTCCAGGGCGACCGGTTCGCGGGCTGGCAGCTGATCGAAGAGATGTCGGACGGCAGCAAGTTCCGCAACGACATGGCCGGCAGCGAGCTCACCTCGCTCTTCGCGCGCTACGGCGTGATGTTCACGCTGCTCCTCGTGCTGCTGATCATCTTCCTCAAGAAATACCACGCGGGCGAAGTCGGCGTCGGCACCGCGACGATGCTGTTCGCACTGATGGTGGTGTTGGCGATCGGCTTCAACGCCGTGGTCTGCGGACCGGTGTCGGAAGGGACGAACTTCGGCAGCCTCGACGCGCCGAAGACCGCGCTGGCGATCGCCGGCTACAAGTTTCTCTTCTTCGATCTGCCGATGGCCGTGCTGGTGTTCTTCGGCTGGGCAGTCGGCGAGAGTTACGCGCGCGAGCGGTGGGGCGAGCGTCTCGCTTCGTTCGATGCCATTCTGCGGCGCGATCCCGTGAACGCCACGACCGGCCGCTCGGTGTTGCGCGGCCTGCTCACCGCGCCCGCAGTCGCCGCGATTGCCCTGGTTGTGGCGCTTGTCCCGATGTTGCTCGGCATCGCCCATCCGCACATGGGTGGCGGATCCGAGCTCGCCGTCCGCCTCGGCGGCCCCTCCGCGGTGCTGTTCCAGTCGGCGATCGATGCGATCACATTCCCCGTCGTCGCGATTCTCTTCGTGATCGCGCTGGCGAACCGGCGCCGCGTGCTGTGGCTCGGCGCGATCGTGGCGGTCGTCTTCGCGGCCGTCACCGGCATCGTCGACGTGCCGATCCAGCCGTACGCGGAGCATGTGCTCTTCGGATTCGGCGGCGGCGCCGCAGTTGTCGCCGTGTTCCTCGCATACGACCTGCTGACGGCGGTGGTCGCACTCTTCGCCAGCTCGCTGATCGTTTACCTCGTGCCGCTCATGACCGTCGCCCAAGGCCACGAGTTCCGCGCCCTGCTGTCGTCCGTGACCGTGCCGAACGCAATCTTCCTCGCGTTCGGCGCGATTGCGCTGGCGACGAAGCGCGAAGTCGTCTACACGTATGAGGACCTCGCGCCGCACGTGAAGCGCATCGTCGAGCGGGAGCGCGTGAAAGCGGAGATCGACGCGGCGAATCGCATTCAGGCTGCGCTGTTGCCGCTCGATACGCCGAACCTCGCCGGCGCGTCGGTTGCGTCGCACTATCGCGCCGCGACCGAGATCGGCGGCGACTATTTCGATTTCCTGCTGCAGCCCAGCGGTGAGATCGGTATCGCGTTCGGCGACGTGTCGGGCCACGGATTAACCAGCGGCATCGTGATGGCCATGGCGAAATCCGCGCTCCTCGTGCAGGTCGACTACGATTCGTCGCCGCGTGCGGTCCTGAACATGCTGAACGAAATCGTGATCAAGACCGCGCCGCGCCGCATCCTCATGACGTTCTTCTTCGGGCTGCTCGATCCGCGGTCGCAGACGCTGCGCTTTTCCTCGGCCGGCCATCTCGACCCGTACGTCTATCGCGCCAGGCCGAAGCGCCTCGAGCCGCTGTCGTCGTGGGGCTTCCCCCTCGGCGTCCGCCGGCGCGAGCCCTTCCGCGAGCACACGGTCGAATTCTCGGCCGGCGATCGCCTCATTCTTTATAGCGACGGTCTGATCGAAGCCGTCGACGATGACGGCGAGCCGTTCGGGTTCGATCGATTCGAGAAAACGCTCCTGGAGAGCGGTCACCTCGGCGCCGACGACATCAAGAAAGCATTGCTGACATCGGTGCGCAAGTTCACGCGCAACCGCCCGCCCGAAGACGACCAGACGCTGGTGGTTGTGTCGTTTGAAGAAGCGGCCGCACAGGTGTTGCCGCATCCGCGCGTCGCGAGCGCCGGCGGGTACTCCGAGTCCGTGAACTGAGCACGCTTCCTCGTTCTCCATATAATCGCCCGCCCATGGCCAAGCCCCAGGACCCCCACAAAGTCATTTACTCCATGGTCGGAGTGTCGAAGTTCTACGACAAAAAGCAGGTCCTCAAGGACATTTACCTGTCGTATTTCTACGGCGCGAAGATCGGGGTGATCGGTCTCAACGGATCCGGCAAGAGCTCGCTGCTGCGGATTCTTGCCGGCGTGGACAAGGACTTCATCGGCGAGACGATTCTCTCGCCGGGTCACACCGTCGGATTCCTCGAGCAGGAGCCGCAGCTCGATCCGACCAGGACAGTGCGGCAGGTGGTCGAGCAGGGCGTGCAGCCCGTCATCGATCTTCTCAAAGAGTTCGACGACATCAACAACGCGTTCGGCGATCCCGACGCCGACATGGACAAGTTGATGGAGCGTCAGGCGAAGGTGCAGGACAAGCTCGACGCCGCCGGCGCGTGGGATCTCGACTCGAAGCTGGAGATGGCCATGGACGCGCTGCGCTGTCCGCCCGGCGACACGCCGGTGTCGATCCTCTCCGGCGGCGAGAAGCGCCGCGTCGCACTCTGCCGGCTGCTGCTCCAGGCGCCCGACATCCTTCTGCTCGACGAGCCCACGAACCATCTCGACGCCGAGTCGGTCGCCTGGCTCGAGCAGCATCTGCAGCAGTACGCCGGCACGGTCATCGCGGTCACGCACGACCGCTACTTCCTCGACAACGTGGCCGGCTGGATCCTCGAGCTCGATCGCGGACAGGGCATCCCGTGGCAGGGCAATTATTCCTCGTGGCTCGAGCAGAAGCGGACGCGGCTCGAGCAGGAAGAGAAGTCGCAATCGCAGCGCCAGAAGACGCTGCAGCGCGAGCTCGAGTGGATCCGCATGTCGCCGAAAGCGCGCCATGCGAAAGGCAAAGCGCGCATCAACGCCTACGAGGAACTGCTCAGCGAAGAGACGAAGGAAAAAATCCAGGAGCTCGAGCTCTACATTCCGCCCGGTCCGCGACTCGGCAGCGTGGTCGTCGAAGCGGACGGATTGCGCAAAGCGTACGGCGACAAACTCCTGATCGATGGCATGGAGTTCAAGCTGCCGCCCGGCGGCATCATCGGGGTCATCGGCCCGAACGGCGCGGGCAAGACGACGCTGTTCCGCATGATCATCGGTGAAGAGAAGCCGGACGCGGGGACGATGCGCGTCGGCGAGACCGTGAAGCTCGCCTACGTCGACCAGAGCCGCACGCTCGACGCCAACAAGACCATCTTCGAAGAGATCACCGGGGGCGGCGACGTCGTGCAGCTCGGCGGCCGCGAGATGAGCTCGCGCGCCTTCGTGGCCCGCTTCAACTTCTCGGGCACCGATCAGCAGAAGAAAGTCGGCGCGCTGTCGGGCGGCGAGCGCAATCGCGTGCATCTTGCGAAGATGCTAAAGGAAGGCGCGAACGTTCTGCTCCTCGACGAGCCGACAAACGATCTCGACGTGAACACGATGCGCGCGCTGGAAGAAGCGCTCGAGAACTTCGCCGGGTGCGCGATCGTGATCAGCCACGACCGCTGGTTCCTCGACCGCGTCGCCACGCACATCCTCGCCTTCGAAGGCGACAGCCGCGTGTACTGGTTCGACGGCAACTACTCCGAATACGAAGAGGACAAGCGCAAGCGCCTCGGCGCCGAGGCCGAGCAGCCGCACCGGATCCGCTACCGGCAGATGACGCGCTGACCAAGGCTCGTCGGGCGAGCGTCCTTAGATTTGCGGGACCCGCGCCGCCGATGCGCGAGTAGATCGTGAACTGGTCGCGATGATGGGCGTGGTCGAAAAGCTCGAGGGATCAGACCGTCACGATTCGTTCTGCCGAACGCGTTTCGACAAATTCCGAATGTCAAAAGCGGCAACAACCCGCCTACAAATCCGCTAAATCCTTGACCGCTATCGACAAACAGGCCTTGGCTAACTGGCGTTATTTCTGACACGGGGCGTCGCGGGGGTTTCTTTTTTGTGTCCGGACGTTGTCCGGACATTCACCGCGCCGTATCCGTTTCTTCGGAAAACCGAATGCCTGACTGTGTGCCCGTCGGGAACTCGTTGATTTCAAAGGCCCAGCTTGCACGATAAACGTGGCGGCCGCTCTGCTTACATCGCAGATCCCTCGTCATAGTTCTACGCAGCCGTTCCGTGGGTTAACTTCAAATCTGAGGAGGAGAGATGAAGATTCGGTTTCTCGTGGTAACCCTGTTGTTGGTTCTCGTGTTTACCGGCGCCGTCTTCGCGCAAGGCGTGCAGACGGCGACACTCCAGGGCACTGTAACGGACTCGGCCGGCGCAGCTTTGCCGGGCGTCACTGTCACGGTGAAGTCCCCGGCACTCATGGGTGCGCGCACGGCCGTCACGAGACAGAACGGCGACTACGTTCTGCCTGGCCTGCCGCCGGGTGATTACACGATCACCTTCGAGCTGGGCGGCATGCAGACGCGGACCGTGCAAAAGAACCTTGCCCTCGGTCTGCAGACCACCATCGACGCGAAGATGAAGGTTGCGTCGGTTGCTGAGGCGATCACCGTCACTGCGTCCGCACCAACGGTGCTCGAGAACCAGACGGTCGGCGCGAACATCAAGAAGGACACTGTCGACACACTGCCGATTGGCCGCACACCCACCGCCATCGGGCAGCTGTCGCCCGGGGTGACCGGCGATCGTGGTGGCCGCGCGACAACGCCGGTCGGCAATCAGCTGTCGATCAACGGCGGAATGGCGTACGACAACAACTTCCTCATCAACGGAGTCAACTTCCAGGACAACATCTTCGGACAGACAAACAATCTGTTCATCGAAGATGCAATTCAGGAGACCCAGGTCCTGACGTCCGGCATCTCCGCCGAATACGGGCACTTCACCGGCGGCGTTCTCAACATCATCACCAAGAGCGGCGGCAATACCTTCACCGGTTCGCTCCGCGATGACCTCACGAAGCCGAGCTGGACGTCTCAGACACCGTTCGAACAGGGGTTCCGCGGCAACGGCGTCGCCCTTGGCAAACCGGCTCCACGCGTCGGCCCCCTTTCGAATATTTATGAGGGAACGCTCGGCGGACCGGTGTGGAAAGACCGCCTCTGGTTCTTCCTGGCCGGCCGCGACCAGAAGCAGAATGCGCCGGTTGCGCTGGCGGTGACCGGCCTGAATGTCCCGCAGACCACCATCAACAAGCGTCCTGAAGTCAAGCTGACCGCGAACGTAACATCCGGTCAGTCGCTTCAGGGCGACTACATCAGCAATCCGATCAAACAGAATGTCAATGCGCAGGTCGGGCCGCTCACTCCGTCGGCGCTCGGCGTGAACATCAACGAGCCGAACAGTGGCACTTCACTGTTTTACTCGGGCGTGTTCTCTTCGAACATTTACGCCGAAGCGCGCGCGTCGAAGAAACACTTCGAATTCATTGGCCTCGGAGGCCATTCCACTGCCATCGTGGATAGTCCTTACCGGGTCAGCTCGCGTTTTCCGAATTTGACCTCAGGCACCTTCAATGCGCCGTACTTCGATGCGACCGATCCTGAAAACCGCAACAACAAGCAGGCCTTCGCCGCGGTGTCTTACTTCCTTTCGAGACCGCACTGGGGCAGCCACGAGATCAAGGTCGGTGGCGAGCAGTTCATCGACGAGCGCACCGGCGGCAACAGCCAGACGGCGACGAACTATGTTTTCTTGGGCAGTTACGCCCTCAACCCCGATGGCACCCCGACGATCATCAATAACGAACTCGTGCCGGTCTTCAACCCCTGCAGCATCCCGTGCAACGCAGCGGGCGGCGCAGCCGCGCGCACGAACGTCACAGAGTGGATCGCCACTCGCGGAGCGAAACTGGACACGACCACGAACTCCGCGTTCATCAACGACCGCTGGAACCTGAATCAGAACTTCACGTTCAACCTCGGCGGCCGGTTCGAGAAGACCGGTTCTTTCGCTACCGGCGGAATCCGCGGCGTCGATACATCGAACTTCGTGCCGCGCCTGGGCACCTCTTACGATCCGATGGGCAACGGCCGTTATAAGTTCGACGTGACGTACGCGCAATATGTCGGACGCTACAACCCGGGCATCATCGGCGGAAATACGCCGGTCGGTAGTCCGGCCGCGCTTTACGGCTACTACGTCGGACCCAAGGGCCAGGGAAGAGATTTCGCCCCCGGCTTTGACCCGGCCAACTTCCATTTCTACTCCGCGAACGTCCCGACCGCGAACGTATTCTTCGCGAAGGGATTGCACGCGCCGATCAGCACCGAGTGGACCGTGTCCGGCGGCGCCGCGTTTGCGCGCAACGCATACGTCAAAGGGACGCTCACCGATCGCAAGTACAGCGACTTCATCGAGAATTTCATTCAAATCCAGAACGGCTGCACGCAGATTTCGCTCGCCGGCGTGAACGCCGGCTGCGCCGATAACATCGTGTGGAAGAACAGCAATCTGCCGCAGCGGCACTACCTGGCCTCGGAAATCCAGGGGCATTACGACATCGTGCGCAGCTGGTCTGTCGACGGCAACTGGACGCACCAGTTCAAGAACGACGGCAACTTCGAAGGTGAATCGGGTCAGTCATTGCCAGCTTCGGCGATCGGCAACTATCCGGAGATGCAGGAACTCTCGCGCGAAGTCCCGGTCGGTCATCTTGCGCAGTACGAAGCCAACCGTCTGCGCGCCTGGACGACGTACAACTTCAATTGGCAGCGCTACGGTGGTCTCGGCGTCGGCCTGTTGTGGCGCTATGACTCGCCGCTGACCTTCAGTTACACGGCGACCGTTGCGCGTTCGGCGCAGTCGCTTGCCGGAAACCCCAACACGGTCAATGGCGTTTGTCCGGCGGCCGCCACGAACTGCTATCACGGCGCCGGCTCAACGACGACGATCTTCTTCGGTCAGCGCGGAGCCGGTCAGTACAACCCCACGTCGTTGTTCGATACCTCGCTCCAGTACAGCCTTCCGATCGGGAAGGTTTCGCCGTGGGTCAAGTTCGATGTGCAGAACGCCTTCAACAAGAGAATCCTGCTGACAACCAACACCGGCGTCAACGCAGATCCGAACAGCCCGAAAGACGCATTCGGTTATCCGACGGGCTTTACAAAAGCCTCGTCGTTCGGCCGCCCCACATCGGCAAACAGTTACACAGTCCCGCGCACGTATCTGGTGTACGCGGGTGTCCGGTTCTAACCAGGTCTCGCATCACGTTGTAGACGGGGCGGCACAGGCCGCCCCGTTTTTTTGGCAGAATGAGCCGGCACATGAAAAAAGCCATCCTCCTCGGCATCCTCGCTGCCAGTTCCGCCTTCGGCCAGCAGTCGCTGTCGCCGAAGTACAACGAGTGGTACGCGAGTCCAGTGAAGTTCCTGATGACGGCTGACGAGAACCGGCAGTTCCACGCCCTCACGAGCGATACCGCTGCGGAAAGCTTCATCGCGTTGTTCTGGGCGAAACGCGATCCGACGCCGAGCACCGAGCGCAATGAGTTTCAGGAAGAGTTCGATCGCCGCGTCGCTGCGGCCGACAAGCATTTCAGCGACGGATCCCAGCGCGGCGCGCTCAGCGATCGCGGCAAAACGCTGATCCTCCTCGGACCGCCATATCGCGTCAGCGGAAGCGCCGGCCGGGAAGTCAACGGCGGCGGCATCGCTACAAACGTGGGACGCCGCGGCAGCGCGGCGGGGGTTGCGCGGGGTCCTACAGCAGATCCCGAGACGCAGTATTGGATGTACGCCCATCAGAACAAACCGAAATTCATCACTCAGGGCGACTTCACGATAGCCTTCGCGCGCCAGCCGCAGGGTGACTGGCAGCTCGCGACCACCGAGCGCACGAAGCCCGAGCAGATATTCATTGAAGCGGTGAACGGCTACATCGTCTCTCCGAACCTCACTGCCGTTCCCAATTACGCAAAGCCGGCGATCTACAACCCGGCGTTCAAGAGCGCCGATATCAAAGCGGCATTTGAGAATTTCAAGTCCGATACTGCGCCGCTGACATGGGGCGAATTCGTCACAGCCGAGGGCGAGCATTTCGTCTCCGCGCATCTGTCGCTGCCCGCGACAGCCGCGGGAAAGAACGTGACTTCGTGGGCCGTCGTCGAAGACAGCAATGGGAAAATCGCCGACGTGAAGGAAAACGCCACGGCAGTCGCAACCAGCGGCGCCGAGACATACATCGATCGCTCGCTGCAGCTCGATCCCGGCTCGTACACCGTGACATATGGCGCCTCCTGGCAAGGCGACGTGATCGCCGCATCGCGCGCGAAGATCACCGTTCAGGGACTCGATCCGAAAGCGCCAGCCGTTTCGCCGCTCATCCTCGCCAGCGCCGTGGTTCCGCTGAAAACGAATTGGGAGCCGATGGACCCCTTCACGTTCGGCGGCTTCAAAGTCATCCCGAAGGCCGATGCGACATTCGGCATGACCGGTGATCTCTGGTACTTCGTCGAGTTGCGCAATCCCGGCGTCACCGATGTCGGCAAGCCGAACATTCGCGTGCAGGTCGACGTCCGTGGCACGACCGCGAAGGGACCAGTCGAGATGCACCTGCCGATCCAGGACGCATCGCTTGCGGCGTTGAAAGACGAGACCAATCGCTACGCGCTCGGCACCGCTCTTCCGCTCGAAAGCTTCCGCCCCGGCGACTACACGATGAAAGTGCACGTCGTCGACGTCGTGTTAGGCAAGGAGTACGACCTCGAAAAAGCATTCCATATTCGCGGTTAAATGTGGATCGGGCTTCGGTCCCGCATCCATCGCGATCCTGTTTCTTGCGCTTCTCTCCGGTTGCCATCGCGGAACCCAGACGCAATTTCCCAACGCGCCGGTCATCCTCATCTCGATCGATACGCTTCGCGCCGATCACCTTTCCATCTACGGTGCAAAGCTCGTCGACACGCCGGCGATCGACCGCCTCGGGTCCGACGGCATCGTGTACGAGAACGCGTACTCGCACGTTCCGCTGACGCTTCCCTCGCACGTCAGCATCATGACCGGCCGGCTGCCGTATCAGAACGGCGTGCGCAGCAACATTGGCTACAAGCTCGAACGCGATCTCGACAGAACGCTGCCTCGCCTTCTCGCGCAGCGCGGCTACGCGACAGGCGCCGCGGTTTCATCGTACGTGCTGCGCGGCGAAACCGGCCTCAAATCGATTTTCGATTTCTACGACGACGCGATGCCGGTTTGGGAATCCGCGACGTTAGGCGCAATCCAGCGCCGCGGCGATGAAACGCTTCGCGTCGCACTCCATTGGCTCGACGGCGTGCAAACGAAACCGTTTTTCCTTTTCTTTCACCTGTTCGAGCCCCACACGCCATACGAGCCGATCGAGCCGTTCAAATCAAAGTACGCATCGAGTCCGTACGACGGCGAAATCGCCACGGCCGACTTCTACCTCGGTCATTTGCTCGACGAGCTCGAGAAACGCGGTCTGTACGACAAAGCGCTGATCATCCTTTGCGGCGATCACGGCGAAGGACTCGGGGATCATGGCGAAGCGGAGCACGGTGTGCTGCTGTATCGCGAAGTGCTGCACGTCCCGCTGATCGTGAAGCTTCCAGGCCGCAATCTCGCGGGCAAACGCGTCGCGGTGCCCTCCCAGATCGTCGACATTCTTCCGACGATCGTCGCCGCCGTCGGCGGCAAGGCGCCTGCGGGGCTCCCCGGCATGTCGCTGATCGATCTCGCCGAGCATCCGCAAACGCGAGACATCTACAGCGAAACGATGTATCCGCGCCTGCACCTCGGCTGGAGCCAGCTCCGTTCGCTCACCGACGCGCGCGATCACTACATCGAGAGTCCCGAGCCGGAGCTGTACGACATCGTCGGCGATCCGCGCGAAACGAAAAACATTCGGGCGGAGAACCGGCGCCAGTCGCTCGCGCTTGCGGATCAACTCTCCGCGGTTCCGTTGAATCTGCAGCAGCAATCGCCGGCAAATTCCGAGGAGCGCGCGCGGCTGGCCGCGCTCGGATACTTGTCCGGCGCCGCGTCATCGTCGAACGGGCCGCTGAAGAATCCGCGCGACAACATCGGCGTGCTTGCGCAAGTCCAGCAGACGTTCGTTCTCAATCAGGAAGGCAAGTATCTCGAGAGCATCGAGCTGTGCAAACAGATCCTGAAAAGCAATCCTGATCTCACCGACGTGTACACCCAGATGGCTGGTGACTACCGCCGGCTCGGCATGCTGCAGGAAGCGCTCGATGCCTATCACGAAGCGATCCGCCGATCGCCGCAGCTCGTCGATTCAGTGGCCGCTGAAATCGCTAAGCTGGAGTTCGATCGCGGCGACTACAAAGCGGCGACGCTGAACGCGCAGCAGGCGATGAGACTCGATCCGCAGGACGCGCATTTCGTCCTCGCCGGGATCGCCGAGCGCCAAAACGATCTGCCGCGCGCGGAGCAGGAAGCGCGTCAGGCGCTGCCGCGCGTGTCGGCCATGATCCTGCTGGCGCGAATTCTGTCCGAGGAGCACAAGCTCGACGAGGCGCTGCCGATGATTGATCGCGCTGCCGCATCGCAAGGCGAGCATCCGGTTGCGACGATCTCCTCGACGCGCGGCGACATCCTCGCGCGCATGGGCCGCAATCAGGAAGCCGAGACGGCGTTTCGGGATGAGATCCAGCGTTTCCCGAACACGAGCGAAGCATACGTGATGCTCGCGCTACTGCTCGCCTCCGAGCATCGATTCAATGAAATCGCACCGACGCTCGAGGCGATGGTGACGGCCTCGCCGATGCCCGCGACCTACTTCCTGGCCTCCCGTGAAATGCACGACCTCGGCAACGAAGCAAGAGCTCGGGAGTTCCGAAATCGTGGGGAACAGCTGATGCGCGGACAGCGGCCATCCCGGACGCAGTAAGACGCCCGCTCAGGACGTTGTTCATCAAAAGGCGACTGATCGGCGCTTGCTCATCGAGCGATCGATGAGAGCGGGACACACCCTTGCCATTCAAGAAACCGAGGCCGCCCTCCGATTCTCTGAATCGGGGGCCGATCGGGCGGTGCGGTCACCATCTCTAAACAACTGATTTGTGGATATTTAGCCAGATTTCAGAAAAGCGGCACGATTTGCATTATCATCCGCCGCTAAACGTAGCCGAACTCTGTCCTGTCCACCGCCCCATTCAACAATTCAATAGGAGGATGCATGAAGCTCGTGCCCCGATTCATAGCGCTCATCGCGCTACTGCTCCTCGCCGGACTGCCCGCCGTCGCTCAAACGACGGCATCATTGACCGGCAGCGTGACGTCACAGGGAGCGCCTCTGCCCGGCGCGACCGTCACGATCACGTCGCCCGCCCTACAGGGCGTGCGCACCACTGTCAGCGGGCCGAACGGCGATTACAACTTTGCAGCGCTGCCGCCTGGCAATTACCAGGTGAAGTTCGAGCTCGAAGGCTTGCAGCGCGTGACCAGGCCGGCCGAGCTTCGACTCGGCGAAACGGCGCGCGTCGAAGCCGACCTCAAGGTCGCCTCAGTGAGTGAGGCCATCACCGTCACGGCCGCGGCTCCGTCCGTTCTCGAAACGCCGCAGGTCTCGACGAACTTCACGCGCGAACAGGTCGAGGCGCTCCCTGTCGGGCGCACGCTCGCCGCGCGCATTCAGCTCGCACCCGGCCTCAACAACGACGGCCCCAACAACCAGACCTCGATCCAGGGCGCACCGACGTACGACAACCTCTACATGGTGAACGGCGTCGTGGTGAATGACACCATCCGCGGTCAACCGGAGAACCTCTTCATCGAGGACGCGATCCAGGAGACCACGCTCCTCACCGGCGGCATCTCCGCCGAGTACGGCCGCTTCACCGGCGGTGTCGTGAACACGATCACGAAGTCCGGCGGTAATGAGTTCAGCGGCACGTTCCGTGACAGTCTCACGAATCCGACCTGGTCGAAGCTGACCTCGTTCAAGGATCCGATCACCGGCGTGGCGCAGCCGAAGAACATCAGCGCCAACAGCAATCAATACGAAGCGACGCTTGGCGGCTACATCCTGCGCGACCGCCTCTGGTTCTTCGGCGCTGGCCGCAAGTTCAACCAGGAACAATCGAACGTCACGACCGCGACGAACATCCCGTTCCTCAATACGCAGCTCAACAAGAGGTATGAAGGGAAGTTCACCGGCCAGATCACGCAGAAGCACTCGCTGGTGGCGTCGTACTTCCACGGCAATACGAACGAGACGAATAACCGCTTCGGCAACATTGTCGACACGGCCAGCCTCACCGACCGTCAGCTTCCGAACTGGCTCGAGACCGCACACTACACGGGCGTGATCACGAACAGCTTGCTCGTCGAAGGTCAGTGGAGCCGGCGTTACTTCGCGTTCATCGGCGGCGGCGGTCCGAAGGGCATCCTCCCGTCGAACCTCGTCGTCCCGACGGATGACGCTTTCATCGCAGGCACGCTCGTGCGCGATCTCGCCACAGCTCGGCGCGCGTTCTCGCCGACCTTCTGTGCGTGCGATCCGAAGACGCGCAACAACAAGGACGCGCAGGTCAAGTTGACCTACTTCCTGTCGACCGCGTCGATGGGATCGCACAATTTCACAGGCGGCTACGACGATTTCGCCGAGCTGCGGCACGAGAACAACTTCCAGTCCGGAAACGACTTCCGCGTCTGGGGCGACTTCATCACCGTCGGCGACCAGACCTTCTTCCACGCCAATCCCACGCGCGGCTTCATCGAGTGGACTCCGATCCAGCAGCTCAGCCTCACCAGCAATGCCGCTGTGAAGTCCGGATTCGTCAACGACAAGTGGGACATGAATCAGCATTTCAGCTTCAACCTCGGCGTCCGCTACGACAAGAACGACGCCATCGACCAGTCCCACAACAAGGTGTCCGACGACTCCGCGTTCAGCCCGCGCCTCGGCGTCATTTACGACATGACCGGCAACGGCCGTAATCGCATCAGCGCGAACTACGCAAAGTACGTGTCGCACATCGACAATGGCATCAACGACACAGTGGCCATTGGCGGACAGCCGGGATCGATCTACTTCAACTACCGCGGACCGGAGATCAACGCTCCGGGCACGCCGACGAGCCAGCTCATCCCGACTGCGGAAGTCATCAAGCAGATGTTCGCCTGGTTCAACTCGGTCGGCGGCCCGAACGGCTACAAGGATATCGATTCGATTTCCGTCCCGGGTCTGACGGCGAAGCTTGCCGGCACCCTCAAGTCGCCGAACGCTCAAGAACTCAGCTTCGGTTACGGTCATCAGTTCGGATCGAACGCGTACATCCGTGCCGACCTGATTCACCGGTTCTGGAGCAGCTTCTACGTGTCGTTCACTGACCCGACCACCGGTCAGAACATCGCTCCGAGCGGAAGCAAAGTCGACGTCTCGTCCATTCGCAACGACGACTCCGGACTGTCCCGCCGCTATAACGGCGCGCAGTTCCAGGGTGCTTATCGTCTGAATGCATTCAGCCTCGGCGCCAATTACACGTATTCAAAGTTGCGCGGCAACGTCGAAGGCGAGACGTTCAACAACGCGACGGTGTTCGTCGGCAACAACGACTATCCAGAATTCAAGAAATTCGCACAGAACAATCCTGTCGGCTTCCTGAACGAGGATATCCGTAACCGTTTGAACCTCTTTGGCAATTACGACTTCAAGCTGCCCTGGGGCGATTTGAATCTCGGCGCCATCGAGCGCTACCACAGCGGCTCGCCGTTCTCCGCTATCGGTCTGGCGCGCGTTAAAGGCGTCATAGCGAATCCGAACGGCTATTACGCGACGCCGCCCACCAGCGTGAACTACTTCTTCGCCGACCGCGGCGCCTTCCGTACGGCCGCCGTCTCTGAGACGGACCTCGGCGCGACGTACAACCTGCCGACGTTTGGCAGAGTGAAGGTGTTCTTCCGCGCCGATCTGCTCAACGCGTTCAATCAGCAGAACGTGGAATTCGCCTCGACCGGGCTCGGCGGTGTCGTCGAGAACCGCGTTTACACGGCCCAGACCGCACCGCGCTCGACCCTCCAGGCGGGCGTGAATCGCCCGAACTGCACGGCCGCGGGCCAGGCAGCGAACTGTTCGAACCCCTTCTACACGTTTGATCCGTTCAACGATCATCCGGTCGAGTACAAGCCCGGCATGGACCCGAACGGCCACTACAACTTCGAGCTCGATCCGACGTTCGGTCAAGCGACCAACAAGGATGCGTTCCAGCTTCCGCGTACGTACCGTTTCGCGGTTGGCGTGCGCTTCTAAGAGGCTCGAGATGCAATGAAAGGAGCCCCGGTCGAAAGGCCGGGGCTTTTTTATTGCGGCGGCATTCGCGCGCGCCATCGTCGCGCGCCGCTGACGTCTTCGACTGCTTCGAGCGTGCGTGCTGCAAGCGCGTAGGCGGGACGCGTCGGGTTCGCGGCCACAAGACGCTCGAGCGTGCGGTCGACTGCAACGCGGTCGCCCATCACGAAATACAGGACTGCGAGCCGCGCGTATGCGATGCGATCGGTCGGGAAGAGTGCAATCTCCTTCTGATATGCGCTCACCGCTTCGACGTTGCGGCCGAGGCGCGCGAGGATGTCGCCGCGTAAAGATTCGAGGCCGAAGGTCCCCTTCTCGCCGTCCGCCTTCGCACGCGCATCCGCCTGCGCGAGCAACTGCAGTGCTCCTTGCGCGTCACCTGCAGCATTGCGGATCTGTGCGCGCAGAAGGAGGTCGCCGGCGCTGTCCGTGAGCTGCTTCGCGATCGCCTGGGCACGATTCAGATCTTTTCGCGCGAGCGCAATGCTCACTTCAATGCGCCGCGCCCGATCCGGACTGCCTTTCATTGCCGCGTCCGCTGCCTGTTGTGCTTCGTCGAGGCGGCCGGCCTGAAGATACGCGTCGGCGAGACTCGCAACGATCTCGCTGGGGAAAACTCCCGCAGCACCGATGGCCGTCTTGTATTCGCGGATCGCGTCATCGACTCGCCCGATGTCGAGATCCATCTCGGCGAGTCGCACGCGCAGATCGAGAAGCCGCGGGTTCTCCGCCAGCAGCGCGTTCATCTTCTTCGCGGCCTCGGCGTAACGGCGTTCATTCGCGAGCTGATATGCAATCCGGATGTCCTCGAGTCTGCCGATCACGTCGCGCGGATTCGGAAGCGAGCCTGGATCCGGCCTCTGGCGAGCCGAACCGATGTAGCCCAGAGCGGCGAGCCTGGCCGCGTCGTTCGGATCGATCGGAACGTCTCCGGTGGTGGGCGGCGGAAATTTGTCGAGCTCACCGCGCAGAGCTGCCGCCTCACGTCGATGCCCGTTCATGACGTCGCGGCGTTCGTGCGGATCTGCGGTGAAGTCATACAACTCCGGCCGAGGTGACTGGATGTACTGCAGCGATCCGCTGACGATCGATCGCAGATCGCTCCATCCGAGCTGCACGTACGGATAGATCGTCTCCGTATAGATCATGCGCGACCGCGGAGCGGCTGCGAACAGGTCGATGCCGTCGGACTTCGCTGCGTCCAGTCCGACGAGTGACGCGACCGTCGGCACGATGTCCGACAGCGCCGCCGGCGAGCTCGATCTCTTGCCGTGGCTTTCGCTGTGCGGCAGCTTGATCACGAGCGGAACGCGGATCGCTTCGGTGTAGAGGAGGATCGAATGCTGCGCTTCGCCGTGGTCGCCGAGGCCTTCGCCGTGATCGGAGGTGAGGACGATGATGGCGTTGTCGTACAGGCTGCGCTGCTTCAGGTGAGCGATGAGCTCGCCGACGATCGCATCGGCCGTCGCGATCTCGCCGTCATACGGATTGCCCGCATAGCGGCTGCGAAACGGCTCCGGCGGATCGTACGGAACGTGCGGCTCGTATAAATGAAGGAAGAGGAAGAAGGGACGTGTCGCGACGGAGTCGACCCACTTCTTTGCGAGTGAGGTCGTAGTGAACCCGCTGCGCTGATACTCGCGAAAGCGCGCACCCGGCGCGGGATCGACCGCATCTTCATACCACTGAAACGCGTCGCGGAGCCCCGTCTCGCCGCGGAGCACGTATGAAGAAACCGCCGCGCCCGTCGAATAGCCGGCACTCTGCAGCCGCTGCGGCAGCGACACATGCTTCGACGGCTCGTAACGAAATCCGAGGTTGTTGCGGACGCCGTGCGTTGTCGGGAGTTCGCCCGTGAGCATCGTGACATGCGACGGCAACGTCATCGGGCAGTGCGACCACACTTCATTGAAGACGATCCCATCCTGCGCGAGCGCATCGATGTTGGGAGTCGCAACAGATCTGTACCCGTAAATTGGCAAGTGATCTGCGCGCAGCGTATCGATCGAGATCAGGATGACCGGCACGTGTCCCGCCGCGTGACGCTCCGGCGTGTGGCGCGAGCACCCGGCACAGATGAGTGTGAACAAGATGAACGCGACGGTTACCGATCTCTGCACTGCGTCAAGAACCGCGAGATCGACCCGAAACCTTCCGTTCGCGCCGGAGTAAAATCGGCCGCAATCTTTCGCGCACTCCAGGAGGACTTTCAATGGCACACGGCAAACGGTTGCTATTGCTCTCAGCCTTTCTGCTGCTCGTCTGCGTGACCGCTTTCGGCCAGGCCACAACGTCGGCGCTCACGGGGAACGTGACCACCACCGGCAAACCGCTGCCGGGAGTCACCGTGACGGTCAGCTCGGACGCGCTCCTCGGCACGCGAACTACAGTGACCGGTGCGAGCGGCGACTACTCCTTCCCCGCGCTTCCGCCGGGCCGGTACGACGTCAGCTTCGAGCTGGAGGGGATGCAGACGCAGAACCGCCGCGCGGAGTTGAAGCTCGCCGAGACGAGCCGCGTCGATGCCGAGCTCAAAGTCAGCGCGGTCGCGGAATCGATCACCGTCACGGCCACCTCGCCATCGGTCCTCGAGACGCCGCAGGTCTCGACCAACCTCGACGCGAAGCTGGTCGAGACGCTCCCGGTCGGCCGTCGCATTCAGGATCGAGTCACGCTCGCTCCGGGCGTGCAGACCAGCGGCACGAACGGTCAGATCGTGATCAACGGCGCGCAGTCGTTCGACAATCTGTTCCTCGTGAACGGCGTAGTGGTGAACGAGAACGTGCGCGGACAACCGCAGGCCGCCGTCATCGAAGACGCGATTCAGGAGACCACGCTGCTCACGGGCGGCGTGTCTGCGGAATACGGCCGCTTCACCGGCGGTGTCGTCTCGACGATCACAAAGTCGGGGGGCAACGAGTTCTCGGGCTCGCTGCGCGACAACGTCACCAACGATCGCTGGGTCTCGAAGACGCCGATCGAGACCGCAGACCACATCGCCAGGATGAACAACGTCTACGAAGCGACCTTCGGCGGACGAATCCTTCGTGACCGGCTGTGGTTCTTCTCTGCCGGCCGCAAGGAGAACAGCAGCACGTCGAACCAGACGGTCGCGCCCCAGGGAATCGCGCCGCTGCCGTACGCTTCGACCCGCGACGAGAAACGCTACGAAGGAAAGCTCACCGGCAACATCACTTCGAAACACACGCTCGTCGGCTCGTACCTCAGGGTCGACAACACGCAGGCCAACACGAGCTTCGGCAACATCGCCGATCTGGCCAGCCTGCGCAGCGTCGGCAATCCGATCAAGCTCTGGTCGGGCCACTACAACGGCATCATCACCAACAACCTGCTCGTCGAGGCGCTGTACAGCCAGAAGGATTTCTCGATCGTCGGCGGCGGCGCGTCCGCGCGCGACCTGATCAACGGCACTCTACTGCGCGACCGCGCCACCGGATGGCGCGCATGGTCGCCGACCTTCTGCGGCGTCTGCCCGCCGAAGGAGCGCAACAACAGGGACTGGGCCGCGAAGGGTTCGTACTTCCTGTCGACGCAGTCGATGGGAAGCCACAATCTCGTGACCGGTTACGACGAGTTCCACGAGCTGCGCAACGAGAACAACTTCCAGTCCGGCAGCGACTGGCGCTTCTTCGGCGACTTCATCTTCGCCAACAATCAGGTCTTCATCCACGCCGATCCGAAGAACGATCCCAGCTCGTCGAACGCCCACTCACGCTTCGAATGGGATCCGCTCCTCGGTCTGAGCCAGACCTCCGACTTCGTCACGCGATCGGTGTTCCTCAACGACAAGTGGAACCTCACGCAGAAGTGGAGCTTCAGCCTCGGCCTGCGATACGACAAGGAGAGCGGCCACAATCAGGCCCTCGTCAAAACCGTCGATGACTCGCGGATCAGTCCCCGCTTCGGCGTCATCTACGACCTCATGGGCGACGGCCGGCACCGCGCAAGCTTCACCTACGGGCGCTACGCCGCGAAGATCGATCAGGGGCCGGCCGATTCGACGGCGACGGGCGGCCGCTACGCCACCTATCTGTTCAACTATCGCGGTCCGGAGATCAACCCGATCGGCACGCCGGCCGATCAGCTCGTCCCGACCGCGCAGGTCCTGCAGCAGGTCTTCGCGTGGCTGCAGGCCAACGCATTCGTGAACGGACAGGGCGATCCCAACAGCCCGCTCGTCTTTTCGTCGAGCGTTCCCGGCCTGAACGTCCGGCTCGACAATCCGCTGAAATCGCCGTTCATGGACGAGGTCACCGCCGGCTACGGGATGCAGATCGGCGGCAACGGCTTCATTCGCGCCGATCTCATTCATCGCATATGGGGCGACTTCTACGTCATCCGCCGCGACCTCTCGACCGGTAAGACGCCGGATGGGAAGCTCGACGTCGGTCAGATTCAGAACGGCGGCAGCAGCGATTTCCAGCGGAACTACAACGGCCTCCAGCTCCAGGGCACTTACCGTCTCCTCGGCCACTTGAACGTCGGCGGCAACTACACGCTCTCGAGGTTGCGCGGCAACGTCGAAGGCGAGGAATTCAACAACGGCACCGTGCCGGTTGGCGTCATCCAGCCGGGCGGCAACGAAGTGTTCGAGTCGCCGACGTTCCCCGAGTACACGAGCTTCGCGCAGAACCGGCCGGTCGGATTCCTGCAGGAAGACATTCGCCATCGGGCCAACCTGTGGGTGCAGGTCGATCCTCCGATCCCCTACGGCACGATGAATCTGTCGGTGCTGGAGCGGTATCACTCCGGTCAGTCGTACTCGGCGGCCGCGGCGATCAATCCCGCCGGCATCACGAATCCCGGTTACGCAAAACCGCCATCGGCGGTTCAGTACTACTTCAGTCCGCGCGGCGCGTTCCGCCTCGACGGCATCACGTCGACCGACTTCAATCTCACGTACTCATTCCCGATCACGCGCGTGAATCTGTTCCTGAAGGCGGACCTGCTCAACGCGTTCGACCAGCATGGCGTCGAGAACGTCGAGAGCACGACCAGCACAGCCGGACCGGTCATCAACAAGACGGTGCGCGTGCTGAAGTCGTTCAATCCGTTCACCGATACTCCGGTGGCCTGCCCGCAGGGACAGACGGTCGCCCAATGCCAGGCCCTCGGCGCGAACTACCAGCTGGACGCAGCGTTCGGCACGGCGACGAACAAGGACGCGTACCAGGTCCCACGGACGTATCGGTTTGCTGTTGGACTGAGGTTCTAACTTCGTTCTTTGCGGTGGCACGGGCGTGGGCTCGTGCCACCGTTGGAAGGATGAAGGATAAAGGATGAAGGATGAAGTTAGCGCTTCCTTCGTGCCTTGATCTTTCTCACCGCGGTCACCAGAATCGCGGTGAGTTCGTCTGCTTCCTTCATCAGCGGCGCGAGCCGTTTCTCCTTCACAATTTCTCCGCCCACGAGCAACTCGAGCCAGTAGCTGGTTTCGTCTAATTCTTGTAGAGCTGACTCGAGCTTGCTGATGAGCTCCGCATCCGACCGCGCCCGGCATGCCTCGCGGTACTGACCGCCGACTGACGTGCCGGCACGTAGCGCCTGCAGGCCGACCGTGTCAGCAACACGCGACTTTGGCAGTCCGGAGTACATTCGAATCACGCGGAGCGAAAACGACGTGGTGCGCTGCCGGAGCGGAACGAGGCCGTCTTTATCCTTCATCCTTCATCCTTCATCCTTTAAATCTTCCCTCGGACAAAGGACTTCGGACAAAGATCTACCGGGTGTGTCCGCCCACGCCTTCTTCTGCCAGGACCCACGCCAGCGCTGCGAGCGCGGCAGTGTTCTGCGCGAGCTCGTGCGGATCGACTTTGTCGAGCGTGTCGGCGGGCGAGTGGTGATAGTCGAAGTAGTGGCGCTGGTCGGGGACGAGGCCGAAGCCGGTCACGCCGGCATCGACCAAAGGGGTGGTGTCGGCGCCGGTGTGCTCTGCGGTGTCGAACTTCGCGGCGCCGACCCGATCGAGCATCTGCACGCGCGATTCGAAGTCCGTCAGCGCATCTCCTTTCAGCGTTGTAAGGAATCCTCGAGGCGCGGCGGCGCCGGCATCGGTCTCGATCGCGGCGATGTGTTTGTCGCGCTTGTGCTCCGCGGCGTACTGCCGTCCGCCTCGCCCGCCGTTCTCCTCGTTCATGAAGAGGACCGCGCGGATCGTCCGCTTCGGCTGCAATCCGAGCTCGTGGAGCAGGCGCATGGTGTCCATGACCATGGCCACGCCTGCCCCATCGTCGATCGCGCCGGTGCCGATGTCCCATGAGTCGAGATGCGCGCCGATCAGCACGATCTCTTCCGGATGTTCGCTGCCGCGGATGTCGGCGACGACGTTCGCTGACTCGGCATCGTCGAGTGTTCGCGGCCGCAGCAGCAGATGCATGCGCACCGTGTCGCCACGAGCGAGCAATCGATGAACGAGGATCGCGTCTTCCGCCGTGAGCGCCGCCGCCGGAATCTTCTGCGTTTTTCCTTCGTAGCGGACCGCGCCTGTGTGCGGCGTCCGCAGAGAGTCCGAGCCGACCGAGCGGATGACCACCGCGCGCGCGCCGAAGGGTGCAGCGGCATCGGCGCCACGCGTGCGCATCTCCTGCGCTTTCCGATACGCCTCGAAGGAACGGCCGGCGCGGACGAGGTCCATGTCCATCGCGCGATTCAGAAAGACGATCTTGCCGCTGATGCGATCGCGGCCGAGGGCCGCGAGCTCGTCGAACGATGTCGCTTCGATGACGTCGGCGGTGATGCCGCGCGGCGGTGTCGCGACGCTGCCGCCGAGGGTGGTGAGGACGAGGCGCTGGTTGTTGTGCGAGACGAGTGTGGCGCTCTCTTCGCCGCGCACCCAGTGCGGCACGATCACTTTCTCGGTGTAGGCGTCGATGCCCCACGAGCGAAAGCGATTGCGCGTCCAGTCGACAGCGAGCGCCGCGTTGGGCGATCCGCTGAGCCGCGGACCGATGTGGTCGGTCAGATACGCGAGCGTCTCGTAGCCGGCCGTGCTGTTGAGTGCCGCCGCCATGAGGCGTTCGCCGGTCTGCTGCGCGGTCTGGGCGATTGCCGGACCCGTTGCGACGATCACCGCAACGAGCACCGACAACCGACAACCGATCACCAGTTCATATCTCCTCGGTATCGATCTGCGCGCGCTGCAATGAACCGGAGTAGTCGACGTAGATCGACTTCCATTCGCT
>DASWBH010000419.1:0-2205 GCA_036390755.1 Thermoanaerobaculia bacterium | reverse complement strand
CACCGCGACTTCAAGAAAATCGAAATCGCCGATCCGGTCCCCTTCTCGCTCGACCTCCGCCTACTTCGCCGCTGAAGTGGATGACGCGTTGAAGTGCGTGGCGATCCAGTCGATCCAGCGCCGGTACACGTCCGCCGAGCGGACCGGATCGCCGGGGAAATGGCCGCTCACCGGATAGGCGATGAACTTCACCTCCAATCCGTTGTCCTTCAGGGCGTGGTACATCTCGAACGACTGCGTGGCCGGCACGCGCGTGTCGCCGGTGTCGGAGATGATCAGCGTCGGCGTCCTGATCTTGCTTGCGTAGGTGATCGGCGACTGCTCGACGTAAGCCCTCGCGTATTTCGGATCGTACGGCGAGCCGCCCATTCCGTACGCCACGGTGACGCTGTTGTCTGACAACGAGTATTCGTGAACGAGGTTGTTCACCGCCGCACCGGACACCGCCGCCTTCCAGATGTTGTAGTGACCGATCATCCACGAAGTCATGTAGCCGCCGTACGACCAGCCGGAGACGGCGATGCGATCGCGGTCGATGATTCCGCGCTGCTCGAGCGCGGCGATTCCGGCCATGACATCGCGGCCGGGACCGGCACCCGAGTCGTTGAAGATCGCCCGTTCGTAGGCGTTGCCGAGGTTGTCGGAGCCGCGGTAGTTCGGGGAGAAGACGATCCAGCCGCGCGCGGCCATCGCCTGCGCCGCCACGCTGAAGGTGCGCGCCGACGACGCTTGCGGACCTCCGTGAATGAACAGCACGAGCGGGTACTTGCGATTCGGCTGGAAGTCGGGCGGATAGACGACGACTCCATCCTCGTCGAAGCCGTCGTTCTTCCAGGTCACGCGCTCGACTTTTCCGAGCGTGATGCCGTCGACCCAGTCGTTGTATGAGGTGAGCCGGCGCGGCTTCGCGTCGACAGAGCTCACGTAATACAGCTCGCGCGCGCGTTGCGGCTCGCTGCCGGTGAACGCGACCGCTCCGTCGCGGCCGACGCTCATGTCGACCCAGAAGGACCACGACGGACTGATGTCGCCGAGGTCGAGCTTGCGCGCGGGGCCGCCGATCGGCTGCAGCCAGAGAGCGGTCGCCGTCGCATCGTGGCCGCCGACGAGCAGCGACTTGCCGTCCGGCATCCACAGCTGGCGCAGGATGCTGCGATCGATGCCGCGCGTCGCGTCGACCGCATCGCCGCCGTTGATCGACGTCACGAAAATTTCGGTCTCGTTGTTGAGGTCGCCGTCGCGCGGATACAAGTAGGCGACACGCGTGCCGTCCGGCGAGAACACGCCCGTCGCCTCGAACTTCGCGTTCTTCGTCAGCGCCCGCGTTGCACCGGTCGCGACGTCGAGCACCTGGATCGTCGCCCGGTCGTTGTCGCCGTACACCGGCGTCTCCTGCTTCGTGATCAGCAGCAGCTTCCCGTCCGGCGACCACGACAGCGGTGAAGGAATCGGTCCGGGCGGCTCGTACGTCGGCAGGCTCCAGCCGCCGGACGTGAGCCGCTTCGCGCTGCTGCCGTCCGCGTTGATCATCCAGACGTGCGATGACATCGGCATTTCTTTGGCCAGGTAGTCGAGATTGCCGACTTCGAACGCGTCCTCATGCTTCGCGCGATCTTTCCGCTCCGGCGCTTCGTCCGCGGCGACGAACGCGAACGCGTTGCCGTCCGGGCGCCACGCGAAATGCTGGACGCCGGTCGGCGAGCTCGTCACCTTCATCGCGTCGCCGCCGCTCATCGCCATCACGTAGATCTGCAGCGACGGCTCTTTGTCCTTCGCTGCAGGTGCTTCGGCCAGAAACGCCAGGCGGTCACCCGACGGCGACCAGCGCGGCGAGCTGACGTGCTTGCGGTCGTACGTCAGTGTGCGCTGCTTGCCCGACGCGACTTCGACCAGCACGATCTCCGAATCGAACCGATCCTCGGCCACGTTCGGCCGGCTGACGACGACGGCGATCAACTTTCCGTCCGGCGAGATCTGCGGATCAGAGACGTTGACGGTCTTCATGATGTCGTCGACGTCGATCGTGCGCGCCGCGGCGGACACGGCAAGGATGAGAAAAACGGCGAGCAGGCTCTTCTTCATGAGTGCGGATTATATGGACGGAATTCGATGGCGCCGCAAGCGTTAACCCTCTTCGAATGCAGCAGTTCCGCTACAACATCCGCAACGTTGCCATCATCGCCCACGTCGATCACGGGAAGACCA
>DASWBH010000418.1:0-3324 GCA_036390755.1 Thermoanaerobaculia bacterium | reverse complement strand
CCGACGTAGCGCGTCCAGTGGAAGAGCTCCTGGAGCGGCGCGTGATTGACGAACAGCCACGAGTCGGCTTCGTCGCGCCACGGCTCGTGATGGATCGCCAGCGCCAGTGTCGCCGCGGCGTACGCCACGAGCAGCGCGATGCCCAGGCGGCGCGACATGGCGTCGGTCGTGGTGAGCCGCGTGGGCGTCCACTGCTCGTTCATAACGGCGCGTAAAGCCAGTAGCGCTCGTCGAGGTGTCGGAAGACGATCACGCCCGTCGCGTGAACCAGCCGGAACCCATGCTGCTCCGGATGCGGCATCGGGCTGTCGACGAGGAAGAGCCACTTGCGTCCGGCGAAGTGTTGCCGCGCGCGCTCGACCGCAACTTCGTACCGCATGCGCACGGCGACGCCCTGCTTCCGATCCCAGCGCAGGTACGTCCCGTATTCGCCGAGTCCGGCGTACCAGAACCTTCGTCCCGGCAGATACGGCAGCAGCGCCTCGGCCGCATAGAGGTTGTGTGCGGCGATGTCGTAGTCGTCGAAGCGGTGATCGATGTACTCGGCCATCTCGCGTGAACCGGAGAACGCGAAGCGCACGTCGGAGGTGGCGGTCGCGAATGCATACGCTGCCGATCCGACGAGCGTGAGATTGAGCAGGAGGGCGGCCGTGCGGGTGGTGGGGGTGAGGGGAACATCGCGAGCGATCCAGATCGACGCGACGAGCGAGATCAGCAGCAGTCCCGAATGGCGAAGTCCGCCGAACCAGATGAACACATAGACGGCAAGGAGGGCGACGACGCAGAAGATCAGGAACAACAGCGCGACTTTCCGCCTGCGGATGGCCAGCGCGACCGCCACGATCACCACCGGCCCGGCGATCGCCCCCCAAGGCGAGTCGGGCAGGAAGGCATCGCCGAGCGATACGGGCCCTGCGTACAGGCGAACGGTCCGCATCGCCTCAGGATTGGCGGCCGCCTCCCACGGCCGGACCTGGAGCAGCGCCAGCAACGCCCCGGCGACCATGACGGCCAGCGGCGTGACCGCTCTTGGTCCTGAGACGAGAAAAACAAGCAGTAAACCGGCCGCGATGATCGCCCCGTGGATGTTCGTGTTGAACAGCAGCGCGACGGCGATCGCGAATGGCAGCGCCCGCTTCGGAAACATCGCCAGCGCGGCGAACAGCAGGAGAATCGTGACGCTGTAGCTCCGCGCAATGACGGCGTACTCGTAGGCCAGAAAATACGAGGCGAGCAGCAACAGCTTGGTGAGAGAGGTCAGAGGCGCTTCAAAGAGGAGCACAGCCGCGGCCGCCCAGGCGATCAGGAGGTTGAGGATGGTCAGCGACACATAGGGCAGACCGAGCCAGACCAGCGGCTTCAGCAGCAGGTACCACAGCGCCGGTGTCCCGGCGTTGTGCGTCCACTGGAAGATGTAGGCGAGCGGTGCATCGCGGACGAGAAGCCAGGCGTCGGCCTCGTCGCGCCATGGCTCGTGGTGCAGACCGACGTAAAGCGTTACGGCGATGTAAGCGCCCAGCAACGAAAACGCGAGGAGAGGCGAAATCCGGTCGTCGGAGGTGAGGCGAAACGGACTCCACTCACGGCGCATCCGCCGCTGAGAGTAACGCGACGGTCAGCCCTTGCGGAAGGGGCAGTCTCGAGCCATTTGTCAGCGGAATAAGCAGTTCAGGGCGCACGTTGGCCTGATTCCGGGCTTGACAAGGCCCTTCTTGCGCGCATAAAGTGCGCGGGTTTTCCCGTCCGGGAGTATTTTGTCGCTCCAGGTGTCTCAAGAGGATAGGTAAGGAATGCCAACGATCAGTCAACTCGTCAGCGCAGGCCGCGAAAAGGTCCGCTACAAGACCAAGTCGCCGGCACTGCAGTCGAGCCCGCAGAAGCGCGGCGTATGCACGCGCGTCTACACCTCCACTCCGAAGAAACCGAATTCGGCGCTGCGCAAAGTGGCCCGCGTTCGCCTGACGAATGGAGTCGAAGTCACGACCTACATCCCCGGCGTCGGCCACAACCTCCAGGAGCACTCGATCGTGCTCATTCGCGGAGGCCGTGTGAAGGACCTGCCGGGCGTTCGTTATCACGTCATCCGCGGCACGCTCGACACCGTCGGCGTTGCGAAGCGGATGCAGGGCCGCTCCAAGTACGGAGCGAAGAGACCGAAGAAGAGCTAAGAGAAGATGCCACGTCGCCGCGAAGTTCCGAAACGAGAGATCCTTCCGGATCCCGTCTACAACAGCCAGCTTGTCACGAAGTTCATCAACTCGCTGATGAGCCAGGGGAAGAAGTCTGTGGCGGAGAGCGTGTTCTACGGCGCTCTGAAAAAGGTCGAGGACCGCGCCAAGGACGACCCGATCAAGCTGTTCAAGAAGGCGGTCGACAACGTGAAGCCGGCGCTCGAGGTCAAGAGCCGCCGCGTCGGCGGATCGAACTACCAGGTTCCCGTCGAAGTCCGTCCGGCCCGCCGCACGGCGCTGGCGATCCGCTGGCTGATCAGCTATGCGGCCGCGCGCGGCGAGAAGACGATGCAGGACAAGCTCGCCGGCGAGATCATGGACGCGGCCAACAACCGCGGTAACGCGATCAAGAAGCGCGAAGATACGCATAAGATGGCGGAAGCGAACAAGGCTTTCGCGCATTACCGGTGGTAATTAGCAGTACGGTTTAGCAGTACGGTTTTTCGCAGTTGTTTTTATCCACGCTTTTCCGAAGCTCCGTCTCGACCGGATAACACAGCGCCCTACTGGTTCTGCGGTTCCGGACCGAGCAACGGGAAACGACATAACCGATTTGAACGTGTGGCGGCGGGCGTCTGCCTGCCGAAGACGGCGCGTGAAGCGCGCCGCTCCACGTGTGTTGAGAAAACGCAATGCCCAGACAGGTACCTCTAGAGAAGACGCGGAACATCGGCATCATGGCTCACATCGATGCCGGTAAGACGACGACCACCGAACGCATCCTCTACTACACCGGAATCACTCACAAGATCGGTGAAGTGCACGAGGGCACTGCCACCATGGACTGGATGGTCCAGGAGCAGGAGCGCGGCATCACCATCACCTCGGCCGCGACGACCGCGTTCTGGGGCGACTGCCGCGTCAACATCATCGACACGCCCGGCCACGTCGACTTCACCGTCGAAGTGGAGCGCTCGCTCCGCGTGCTCGACGGCGCGGTCGCGCTGTTCGACGCCGTCGCGGGTGTGCAGCCGCAGAGCGAGACCGTCTGGCGCCAGGCCGACAAGTACGCCGTGCCGCGCATCGCGTTCATCAACAAGATGGATCGCGTGGGCGCCGACTTCGCCGCGTCCGTCAAGTCGATCGTCGACCG
>DASWBH010000417.1:0-4725 GCA_036390755.1 Thermoanaerobaculia bacterium | reverse complement strand
CGACGCGCTGATCCTCGCCACGCACGGCCGGGGATTCTGGATGCTCGATGACATCGAGCCGCTGCGGCAGCTGGCACCCGAGCTCGGATCGAAGCCAGTGCATCTCTTCACGTCCGCGCTGACGTGGCGCATGGAGGGCGGCGGACGGCGCGGCCCGCGGCGCGGCGCGTCGCTCGAGGGAACGAATCCGCCGAACGGCGCGATCGTCGACTTCCTTCTCCGCGATCAGAAACCCGGCACCAAAGTCTCGCTCGCGTTCCTCGGCCCTGACGGCAAGGTGATCCGCGAGCTCAAAGGTGAAGTGCAGTCCGAGGCTGCGAAGCCGCGCGAGACGAAACTCGGTGTGGCGCCGCCGGCTGCGGCGGCGGAGACTGAAGCAGTGAAATCCGAGGGCGGGACGGCAGAAGAGAATCCCTCCGGGCCGCCGAAGGATGAGGAGGAGAACAAAGACAAGCTGCCGGACATCGCGAACGGCCACAATCGCGTGTCGTGGGACCTGCGCTACCCCGACGCGAAGAAGTTCCCGGGCATGATTCTGTGGGCCGGCGGCACGACGGGACCGAAAGTGCTCCCCGGCACGTACACGGCGCGGCTGACGGTCGGCGATCAGACGGTCACAGCGCCGGTCGAAGTGCGACAGGAGCCGCGATCAACCGCCTCGCCCGCCGATCTCAAAGCGCAATTCGACCTGCTGAAGTCCGCGTACGACAAACTGTCGGAAGTGAACGGCCAGATCGCGCGGATTCGGGACGTGCGCAAATCACTCACTGACTATAAGAAGAGCGACAACAAAGCGATCAGCGACGCCGCGAAAGATCTCGACAAGAAGATGACCGCCGTCGAGGAAATGCTTTATCAAACGAAGAACAAGAGCTCGCAGGATCCGCTGAATTATCCGATCCGCCTCAATGACAAGCTCGCCGGCGTCGCCGACTCCGCCGCGACCGGCTTCTATGCGCCGACCGCACAGCAGATCGCGGTGCGCGACGAGGTCGTCGCGCAGATCGACGCGCAGCTGGCAACATTGAAAACGATTCTGGACACGGACCTGCCGGCGTTCAACAAACTCGTCCGCGATCAGAACGTGCCGGCGGTCCGCTGAGTCGGTTTGCAGCGAAATGCGAATTGCAATTTCGGGTAGCCACGGCAGCGGCAAGAGCACGTTGATCGAGGCATTTCTCGACCGTCACCACGACTTTGCGCACGAGCCGGAGCCGTATGTCACTCTGCAGGAGGTGTACGGCGAAGCGTTCGCGGAGAAGCCGACTCTCGAAGACTTCCAGCGGCAGCTCGAGCTCAACGTAGAAACTCTTCGGCGCTACACGGTTGGGGATCGCGTCATCTTCGAGCGCAGCCCGTTCGATTTTCTCGCCTACATCCTCGCCATCTCGCACGATCCGGACCCGTGGATCACGACGGTCAGGTCTGCGGCGCCGCTTCTGGACGCCGTGGTGTTCCTGCCTCTCGACGGGCGCATCGATGTGGCCGAGAGCGAGGATCTGACGCTTCGCGAAACCGTCGACGATCTCCTGCACGACATGCTGCTGGCCGGCGAGCACGATCTTTTCACCGGCCCGCTGCCGGTCGTCATCGAGGCGCGAGGAACCGTGGAGCAGCGGCTCCTCGCCGTGGAGAGCACTCTGCGCTGATTGGCGGTCAGATCGTCGCCGGCTCGAGCTCCCCTGCGATCTCCTGCTCCTCCGCAATGGCGCGATGCTTCCTCGCCACGAGCACGTAGATCGACGGCACCACGAACAGCGTGAAGGCCGAGCCGATCACCATGCCGCTGACGAGCATGATGCCGATGCTGTTGCGCGCGCCGGCGCCGGGGCCGTGCGCGAAGACCAGCGGCAGGTGACCCATCACCGTCGCCGCGCTCGTCATCATGATCGGGCGAAGGCGCGTGCCAGCGGCTTCGATCACCGCCGCGACCTTGTCGCGGCCCTGCTCCTGCAGATGATTCGCGAACTGCACGATGAGGATCCCGTTGCGCGACACGAGTCCCACCAGCGTGATCAGTCCGACCTGGCTGTAGATGTTGATCGACGTCAGGCCCAGGAATGAGAAGAGCAGCGAGCCGGCCAGGGCCAGCGGAACCGAGCCCGCCAGGATGATGAACGGATCGCGGAAACTCTCGAACTGCGCCGCCAGCACGAGATAGATGAGGATCGCGGAGAGCAGGAACGTCGGCAGGAAGCGGTTCCCTTCGACGCGCAACTGGCGCGACTCACCCGCGTAATCGATCGTGAATCCGCGCGGCAGAATCTTGCGCGCCTCGGTCTCGAGATACGAGAGCGCGTCGTCGAGCGAAACGCCCGGCGGGATCACGCCCTGGATTCGAACGGCGTTGAGCTGCTGCAGACGCTTCAGCTCGCGCGGCTCGACCGACGTCTGCACTGTCGCGAACGTCGACAGCGGAACGAGCTGGCCATTCGATCCGCTGACGTACATGCCGCTGAGCTGATCGGCGGTGAGACGCTCGCTGCGCTTCACCTGCGGGATGACTTTGTAGCTTCGCCCGCCGATCGAGAACCGGTTGACGTAGTTGCCGCCGAAGAGCACGGACAGATCGCGGCCGGCCTGCGTCATGTCCACGCCCTGCGCGCGCACCTTGTCGCGATCGAACACGACCCTCGCCTGCGGCTGATCGAACTTCAGATCGGTGTCCGCATACATGAACTTGCCGCTCGCGAATGCCTTCCCCACGAGTTGATTCGCGAATTCGGCGAGACGCTCCGGCTCCGCAGTCGAGACGATGGCCATGTCGACCGGAAATCCGTCGCCGGCACCGGGCAGCGACGGCGGAATGATCTGGATGGCGCGGATGCCCGGGATCTGCGCCGACTTCATCGACGCGTCGACCTGAATCTCCTGGATCCCGCGCTTGCGCTGGTCGAACGGCTTCGTGACCATGCCGCCGAACCCGAACGTCGGAAACACCACCCGGAACGTCGCCGACGCCTCGGGCATCGAGCGATAAACGCCTTCGATCTGCGACGCGAACATCTTCGTCTGGTCGATCGTGGCATTCGCCGGCGCCTGGATGAAGCAGAAGAGAAAGCTCTGGTCCTCCATCGGCGCGAGCTCTTTCTGCGAGAACATGTAAAACGGAATGATGAGCGCGATGACGATCGCCCACAGCGTCAGCACCACCGGCCGGAACTTCAGCGTCGACGCGAGCACTCGCGTGTAAAGCCCGCGCACGATGTCGAAGTGCCGGTTGATCATCCCGGCGAATCCGCGCTCGGTGTCGCCGGCGCGCAGGAGCTTCGAGCCCATCATCGGGGAGAGCGTCAGCGCGACGACGCCGGACACGATCACAGCGCCCGCGAGCGTGAACGCGAACTCGCGGAACAGAGATCCGGTCAGCCCGCCCTGAATGGCGATCGGCGTGTACACCGTCGCCAGCGTGATCGTCATGGCGATGATCGGCCCGACGAGCTCGCGCGCCGCGTCCGTAGCCGCCTGATACGGCGTCTTGCCCATATGCAGGTGACGCTCGATGTTCTCGACCATGACGATGGCGTCATCGACGACGAGTCCCACCGACAACACGATCGCCAGCAGCGTCAGGAGATTGATCGTGAAACCGAACACGAGCATCAGGAACGTCGCGCCGATCAGCGAGATGGGAATGGCGATGACCGGGATGATCACGCCGCGCACCGAGCCGAGGAACAGGAAGATGACCAGGACGACGATGAGCAGCGTCTCGGTGAGCGTCTTCAGGACTTCCTTGATCGAGTCCCGAATGTACTCGGTCGAGTCGTACGGCATCGCCAGCGTCATGCCCGACGGCAGCTGCGCGCGGATCTCCGGCAGCGCTTCGCGCACGCGCTTCATCACGTCGAGCGTGTTCGCGGTCGGCAGCGGGAAGATGGCCATGAACACCGCGGTCTGGCCGTTGAAGCTGACGTCCTGCTCGTACTGCTCGGCGCCGAGCACGACATCGGCGATGTCGCCGAGGCGGACGACCTGGCCGTTCTCCTGTTTGACGACGATCTGCTTGAACTCGTCGACGGTCTTGAGATCAGTGTTGGCGACGAGGTTGACCGAGGTCATCGATCCCTTCGTGCTGCCGAGGGCGGAGAGGTAGTTGTTCTGCGCCAGGGCATCGTGGGCCTGCGTCGGCGAGATGCCCAGGGCGGCCATGCGATCGGGCTTGAGCCAGACGCGCATCGCGAACGTGCGGTCGCCGAAAATCTCGGCGCGCTGCACACCCTCGATCGCAGAGAGCTTCGGCTGCACGACGCGCACGAGGTAATCGGTGATCTGGTTCTGATCCAGATCCTTCGATGCGAAGCCGAGGTATGCGGACGCGTACTGGCTGTCCGCCGTCTCCAGGTTGATCACCGGCGCCTCGGCCTCCGGCGGAAGCTGATTGCGGACCTGCGCGACCTTCGACTGGATCTGCGTCAGCGCGGCATTCGTGTCGTAGTTGAGCTTGAGGTGCGCGGTGATCGTGCTGACGCCCTGCGCGCTCGACGACTCGAGGAAGTCGATGCCGTCGGCGCTGGCGATCACGCGCTCGAGCGGCGAGGTGATGAATCCCCGGACGAGATCCGCATTCGCGCCGACGTACGCGGTCGTCACCTTCACGTTGGCCATGTCGCTGCGCGGGAACTGGCGGACGCTGAGCGACCGGACGGCCTGGAGTCCTGCGATCAGGATCACCAGATTGACGACCATCGCCAGCACAGGACGTTTGATGAAGAGGTCGGTGAT
>DASWBH010000416.1:0-20164 GCA_036390755.1 Thermoanaerobaculia bacterium | reverse complement strand
CGCTGCATCTTCGAGCACGTCTACTTCGCGCGGCCCGACTCGATGATCTTCGGCAACAACGTCGCCGATGTGCGCAAGCGCTTCGGCGCACAGCTCGCGCGCGAGCATCCGGTCGACGCCGACGTCGTCGTGCCCGTTCCCGACTCCGGCGTCTTCGCCGCGCTCGGCTACGCGCAGGAGTCGGGCATCCCGTTCGAGTTCGGACTGGTCCGCAACCACTACGTCGGCCGCACGTTCATCGAGCCGAAGCAGTCGATCCGCCACTTCGGAGTGAAGGTGAAACTCAACCCGGTGCGCAGCATCGTCGAAGGCAAGCGCATCGTGCTGATCGACGACTCGATCGTCCGCGGAACGACGTCGAAAAAAATCGTGAAGATGCTCAAGCAGTTCGGCGCGAAGGAAGTGCACATGCGTGTCTCTTCGCCGCCGACGACCGGGCCGTGCTACTACGGCATCGACACGCCCCAGCGGCGCGAGCTGATCGCCAGCTCGAATTCCGTCGACCAGATCCGCGAGTTCATCGAAGCCGACTCGCTCGGCTATCTCTCGGAAGAGGGGATGCTGGCGACGGTGAAGAACGGGGATGATCCCGCACGCCTCTACTGCACGGCGTGCTTCAGCGGGCGATATCCTCTGGCGAACGATCCAGCGGCGTGCGAGCCCGCAGCGGTTCTCGAGCGGTAGCACGTTCGGCAGCGATCTCGCTCTCGACAGGCACGCTCGTCGCGACATCAGCAGGTCCGAGGAGCTCGTCGATCAGCTTGCGGTAGCGGAGCATCGCCTGGCGCAGATCCTCGGTCGACGTTTCGCCGGGCGTGTGATGCTCGATCGCCGCGTGACCGGCGCGGTAGTGCTCGACGACGCGCGGATGTTTGACCGAGAGATGCGCAGCGTGGCGCTCGAAATCGCCGATCGGATAACCCTGCGCGCGCATGATCTGATCGATCAACTCGTTCGCTTCTGATAGCGCCATCGTCGGACGCTCGACGAAGTGCTGCTCGACTTTCGCCCAGTCCCGCCGGTAGCGGTCAGCCTCAGCCGCGGACAGCGGATGGATGTCGAAAGCCTTCGCCTCCTCGGTTCGCGCGATCAGATTCTCTTCCGCTCTGGTTCGGCTGCCCGTCGTCCGGACAGCGTGGTCGTATTCCGAGCCGAAGTGGTCGCGCAGGCGAGCTGATCGGCTGCGGCGTACGGCTGAAGCGAGCAGAAGGATGATGACGAGCGCAGCGACGACAGCCGCCGCGATCCAGATCGTCTGTTGATTGAGAGCCATCTAGAACCTCCGCGATGGCAGCCGCAAGAGTCATTCCGAGCGGGAGCGAGGAATCCGGGCGGTGGGCGGCACGAATGACGCGGGATCGAGCCGCCCGTCCCCCGGATCCCTCGCTCACGCTCGGGATGACGCGGCCACGGCGGCGCGGATTTCCCGCGCGATGAGCTCGGCGTGCGCGACGAGGCTGTGATCGCCGCCGGCGATCTCGATGAACTTCGAACCCGGTACGAGTTTCTGCGATTCGGTCCACGTCTCCCACACGCCGCGGACGAAACGGAACGGGACGCTCTCGTCGTTGCGTCCCATCACGATCGTGACGGGAACGGCCGGCGCATCCGCTTCGGGCCGCTGCAGTGCCAGACGGTCGAAAAACGCGCGATGAATTCTCGCGTTGGCGTTGCGCGCGTGATTGAACACCTCGACCGGATCGCCCGCCGGCAAGCGCGAGGGCCAGCGCTCCGCGACACCGACTGCCGGCGCGATCAGCACGAGCGGCGCGTGGACCCCGCGGCGCACGAGCTCGAGGGCGACGAGCGATCCGACCGAGCTGCCGACGATTGCGCGCGGCGGAAGTCGATGAGCTTCGTCGATGGCGCGCTGCACCATCGCCTCGAAATCGAGCCGCTCGAACGAGGGCGCGTTCATGTCCGGCGCGTTGACCTCCAGCTCCGGCTCGAGCATCTGCTTCAGCGCGACGACCTTTGCGCTCTCCGGCGAAGAGCCGAAGCCGTGAAAGTAGAGGATGGGCGGCACGCGCGGATTCTAGACGCTCAACGCGGCTGATTCTTCATGTCCGGGTGGCAGCGCTCGCAGTCATCAGCGTCCGATCGCCTCTTCCCCTACTTCGAGATCTTCGCGTCCTCGACGATCACGGGATAGCGATAGCCGGCGCCGAAATCCTTGTCGACGCGCAGCGTGCCGGTCACGGTGACGACGTCGCCGACCTTCACGGATTCGTTCGTCGTGACGGTGATGTCATCGTTGCCTTTTTCGCGCGAGCCGGAGCCGTCGCGAAGATGCAGCCAGTTCTTTCCCATGATCTCCGGAAGGAACTTCACGACCTTGCCGCGGATCACGACCTGTTTGTCCTGCAGCGCACTCTTGCCCGACCAAACCTCGGCCACAGTGCTGCCGCCTTGCGCTTTGTCGACTTTGATCGCGCCCGTGTCGATCGCCGGCTTCATGTGATCCGACGGCGAACCCATCGCGCTCATCATCGGGTTGGAAACTGCTTGCACCGGAGCTGCGATCGCCGCCTTGTTGGCGACGGCGCCAAAGATGATCTGCTTGAATTTCCGGCCGAGCGTCTTCGATTCGAAGTTCTCGGCGACCATCTGCGCAGCGACGGCGATGTTGTCGCCTTTCTTTACGTTCGTCTGCGGCACCGCGGCCCATTTGTCGCCGTCTTTCGTCGCGATGCGAACGTAAGTGTAGCCGGCGGCGTTCATCGTCTCGGCAACCTTGCCCGTGACGAGGTCCGAGCGTGTCGGCACTGCCTGCGTCTGAACGGTCGCCGGCGCGCCGGTCGGGATGGCGGGATGACCGGGCGGCAACGCCTGCTGTTGCGCGGGCGGCAGCGCGGTGGCCCGAACGGCGCCGGTTTGCGGTTGCGCGACTGACTGCGCGATTGGCTGCTGCTTACCGCTGCACGCGGCGAGAGCGCCCGCGACGAGAATGAATATTGTTGTCCTCACTGGTCACCTTCCTGGCTGCATCTTGCATGGTGCAAAGCGGCGCGTGACGGGCATGCGATCACCGCCGGTTGTGTCAATGGTCACACGATTCATTTTGCACCGTGCTCGGCGGCGCCTCGCCGGTGAAGCGTTATCGCGAGACGGGGCGCTGGCCCGCCGAGCTCGGCGATTCGTGATCGGCAGGATTCGTGATCGAATGATGCGCATGAAGTGGACTGCAACGCTCCTTCTGATCCTCGTTGCCTGCGGCGGAAAAGAAGTCGTCAGCACCGACACCGCGCAGAGCACGACCGGCATCACCAACACGACGTCGGTCGCACCGGCGACCACCTCGACGACGGACACCTCCGCCACGATGACGCCCGGCACGACCGCGCCAGCTCCGACCGCAACGGAGACCACCGCGCCAGCATCGCCGGCACAGGTATCGACCGCGCCCGGCGTTCCGTCGGCGACGAAACCGGCGACGACGAAGACGAAGAAATCCGCGGCCCTGACCGCCACGGCGCCCGCGAGCACGCCGGCCGCGGCACCGCCGCCGTCGACGGCTACGCAGGCCACGATCACCGCGGCTCCCACACCGGTCGACACCGCGCCGCCGCCCGCGAATCCGATTGCCGAGGGGCAGAAGATCTTCAATGCGAAGTGCACGGGGTGTCATGGCGTCGACGGCCGGAAGCCGGCCAACGGTCACGTGCTCGCGTCGGCGGAGGTGCAGAACAAATCGGACGCGGAGCTCGCGCGCATCCTGCACGAAGGTGCGGGGAAGATGTCGGCGATCGCACACAAACGCGCCGCGCTCACCGACGAGCAGATCCGCGCGGTCGTCGCATACGTGAAGGCGCTGCGCTGAGGCGATGACCGACTGGACCTCACGTGCGGTGAGCGCGGAACAAGCGGTGTCGCTCGTGCGCAGCGGCACGAACATCTTCATCCACGGCGCAGCCGCGACGCCCGCACCGTTGATCAACGCGCTCGCCGCCCGGCGCGATCTGCACGACGTCGCGACGTATCACCTCCATCTCGAAGGCGACATCAAAACGCTCGACACCGAAGGCATCAGGCCGAACTCGCTCTTCACCGGCGTCTCGCTGCGGAAAGCGATTGAAGACGGACACGCCGACTTCACGCCGGTCTTTCTCTCCGACATCCCGCTGCTCTTCAGCTCGGGACGAATTCCGCTCGACGCTGCGATCCTGCAGCTCTCGCCTCCGGACAATCACGGCTTCTGCACGCTCGGCGTCTCGGTTGACGCCGCGCTAGCCGCCTCCCGCAGCAGCCGGGTGATCATCGCCGAGATCAACGAGCAGATGCCGCGAACGCAGGGCAACACGTTCGTGCGACTCGACAGCGTGGCCGCGTTCATTCACACGAACCATCCGCTTCCCGCACACGCGCCGGGAACACCGACCGCCGCGGAGGCTGCGATCGGCGACTTGATCGCGCCGCTCGTTCCGGACGGCGCGACGCTGCAGATGGGCATCGGCGCGATTCCCGACGCTGTTCTGGCCCGCCTCTTCGACAAACACGACCTCGGCGTGCACACCGAGATGTTTTCCGATCGCGTCGTCGATCTCGTAGAAGCGGGCGTGATCACGAACCGGCGGAAGAAAGTGCATCCGGGGCGCATCGCGACGAGTTTCGTCGTGGGATCGAAGCGGCTGTACGACTTCGTCGACGACAACCCGTTCGTCAACTTCTATCCGGCCGATCACACGAACGACACGGCCGTGATCCGCAAGAACGACTCAGTCGTCGCTGTGAACTCGGCGATCGAGGTCGATCTCAGCGGACAGGTCGTGGCCGACTCCATCGGCCATCGGATCTACTCCGGCATCGGCGGCCAGATGGACTTCATGCGCGGCGCGGCGCTGTCGCCGCACGGCGTGCCGATCATCGCGCTGCAGTCGACCGCGGCGGGCGGGAAGACTTCGCGCATCGTGTCGACGCTGAGGCCCGGCGGCGGCGTGGTCACGACGCGCGGTCACGTGCACTGGATCGTGACGGAGTTCGGCGCAGTCGACCTGTGGGGAAAGTCGCTGCGGGAGCGCGCCGACGCATTGATCTCGATCGCCCATCCGGACTTTCGCGCGGAGCTGCGGCGGGAGATCAACGCCGTCCGGCATTTCGATTTCGCGAGCGTCGGCTAGTTCTCCTTCGCCCCGCGAAGCGGGGAGAAGGTGCGCGAAGCGCGGATGAGGTGCCCTCACCCGGCGCTACGCGCCACCCTCTCCCGCTGGCGGGAGAGGGAGAAAAACCTACGTGTTCACGACTGGCTGCCGCACGGAAATCTTCGGCGTATCGCTCGGGCCGACTTTCAATCCGCCGGTCGCAAGCGCGAGCATCGACGCGACATCCGCCAGATTCGCCGGCACGATCATCGTGTTGCCGCTCTTCGCGATATTGCCGAACTGCGCGATGTACTGCTCCGCAATGCGAAGCTGCATGGCCTCGGCGCCGCCGGCGTTCTTGAGCGCATCGGCAACTTTTCGGATGCCTTCTGCGGTCGCCGTCGCAACCGACAGAATGGCAGCGGCCTGACCTTCGGCCTCGTTGATGGCCTGCTGCTTCTTCGCTTCCGACTTCTTGATGGTTTGCTGCTTCTCGCCTTCGGCGCTGTTGATGCCGGCGTCGCGCTGACCCTCGGACTGCAGGATGACCGCGCGCTTCTCGCGCTCGGCGCGCATCTGCTTCTCCATCGCCGCCAGCACGTCCTGCGGCGGATTGATGTTCTTGATCTCGTACCGCAGCACTTTCACGCCCCACGCCTCGGACGCCTTGTCCACTTCCGTCACGACCTGCATGTTGATGTTTGTGCGCTCTTCGAACGTCTTGTCGAGCTCGATCTTGCCGATCTCGCTGCGGAGGTTCGTCTGCGCGAGCTGCGAGATCGCGTAGTTGTAATCGGAGATTCCGTACGACGCGCGCTCAGGATTGAGGACCTTGAAGTAGAGAACGCCGTCCACCGCGACCTGCACGTTGTCTTTCGTGATGCAGACCTGTTCCGGCACGTTGAGCGCGAATTCCTTGAGCGAGTGCCGGTAGCGCACGCTGTCGACGAACGGCCAGAGGATGTGGAAGCCTGCCTGGAGCGTCCGGTTGTAGCGGCCGAGGCGTTCGACGATCCAGGCCTGCTGCTGGGGAACGACGCGGGCGATGCGCGAGACCATGATGATCGCGAAGATCGCGACCACGAGTGCGACTAAGAGACTGCCTCCCATGGGGTCCTCCTGTGATCAAGCTCTGACGCGGATCGTGAGCCCTTCGACGGACTCGACCGTACATCGTTGTCCTTTTGT
This sequence comes from Thermoanaerobaculia bacterium, assembly GCA_036390755.1. Taxonomy (GTDB): domain Bacteria; phylum Acidobacteriota; class Thermoanaerobaculia; order Gp7-AA8; family Gp7-AA8; genus DASVHS01. The sequence continues at coordinate 13,898 of DASWBH010000416.1, read as the reverse complement.
CAGCGGACTCGGTCCAACGTTCTGCGCGGTCCACGTACTCCCGCGCATCTCCGCTTTTCCGACGCTCTGCACGGCGATGTCGTCGAGCGCCAGGGCCTGCTCGCCCACGAACGTGTCGACGACCCTCGCCTCGTTGAACTTCAACTTGCGCATGAGCGGCGGACGAATGAAGAACAGCGCGACGAGCGAGAAGCTGGTGAAGACGAGCAGCTGGGCCCACAGCGGACCGTTCCAGCCGAGACCTACCAGCAGTCCGACGAACAGCGCGCCGGCGCCGAAAAACGCCACGTGCATCGTCGTCGAGGCAAACTCGACCGCGAGCAGAGCGAAACCGATCAGCACCCAGGCCCACCAGGTCATCGGACGATCGCGGCGACGTTAGCACAACAAACGTCTTTGCCGGTTGTTGGGTGCATGTTCACAGCGAAGTAGCGGACGAGCCCGGTCATGTCGGTATGATTCGTCACTCGAAAAAGGAGGAGAACCATGAGGAGAATTGCGGTTCTTTCGGCGTTAGCGCTGCTCGTGGTCAGCACGGCCTTTGCGCAGGGCGCACTCACGCTGCCGGCGAGCGGCGACAACCAGCATGCGATCGTCACGCAGTTCATCGGCCCGGTGAAGGTCACGGTCGACTACAACAGCCCGAAGGTGCATCACCCCGTGAGCGGCGAGGACCGCCGCGGCAAAATCTGGGGCGGTCTCGTTCCCTACGGCCTCACGAACCTCGGATTCGGCACATGCACGCAGTGCCCGTGGCGCGCCGGTGCGAACGAGAACACGACCTTCACGTTCTCCGATCCGGTGAAGATCGAAGGACAGGATCTGCCGGCAGGAACGTACGGATTCTTCCTGATCGCCGATCCGAACGAGTGGACAGCGATCTTCTCGAAGAACTCGACGTCGTGGGGCAGCTTCTTCTACGACCCGACCGAGGATCAGCTGCGCGTGAAGGTGAAGCCGGAGAAATCCGACTACCACGAGTGGCTGACGTACGACTTCACCGAACGGCAGACGGACCACGCCACCGTCGCGATGAGGTGGGAGGACCTTCAGGTTCCCATCCACATCAACGTGCCGAACATGGCCGACATCTATCTCGCCGACATCCACAAGCAACTGCGCAACTCGCAGGGCTTCACGTGGCAGAACTGGGTGCAGGCCGCGCAGTACGCGCTGAAGCAGAAGCGCCTCGACGACGCGTACGCCTTCGCGCAGGCGGCGGTCGACTCGAAGTCCGGAATCGGCCAGGAGAACTTCCAAACCCTGGCGATGCTGGCCGAGGTTCAGCAGGCGCGCGGCATGACCGAGGCGCAGGCGACGCGCGAAAAGGCGATCAACAACCCGACGGCGACGCCGTTTCAGCTTCACCAGTACGCGCGCGAGCAACTGGCGAAAGGAAACAAGAGCGGAGCGGTGCGCGTGTGGCAGCTCAACGCGAAACTGCATCCGAACGAATGGCCGGTCAACGTCGGCCTGATGCGCGCGTATTCGGCGGAAGGCAAATATAAGGATGCGCTGAAGTACGCGAAGCTCGCGCTGGCGCAGGCGCCCGATCCGCAGAACAAGAAGAACCTCGAGGACGCGGTGAAGAAGCTCGAGGACGGGAAAGACGTGAACAGCTAGCAGAAAGGGGTCAGGTCTGCAGTTCCCAGTTTTTTCTCCCAGTCGTAGAAAAAACTGGGAACTGCAGACCTGACCCCATCACCCCATCACCAGTTGTTTCTCACGCTCTCGTAGTCGAACAGCAACTCGTCATACAGCCGCTCTTCCGGGGACCGCGCCGGCGGGATGTCCGTTTCCGGGGGCGGCTGGGTGGCGGTGGGAGCGCCGGTCACGTCGACGGGTTTTTTCCACGCCATCGCGGGCAGCGGCATGTCGGGAACGAGGCCGCTCATCTTTGCGACGACGACGCCCTCCGCGATCAGCTTCGAGGGGCGGCTCAGCGCCTTCTCGATGATGCGGCTCTCGAGGTCGCGGTCCGACCACTGATCCGACTTCTCGGCGATATCCGGTGGAAACGAGGAGAGCACCTCCTCGTGGCACGCCGCGCAGATGTACTGATAAGGATGCGGATCGTGGCGCTCGAGCGGTCCGAGCTCGCCCGGCCGATCGAACAGGCAGCGCATGCAGACGCGCGCTTCGTCGTGCGCGAAGTAGTTCTCGAGAGGGTCGGGCACGCGCAGCAGCGCGTCGATGTGCATCCGTGCACGCTTCCCGATGTGCGCGGTCAGGACGCCGACGTTGCGCTTGCAGCGGTGCCACGCCTTCTCGATCGACTTCTGGTACATGCCGTCGAGGCGGCCGTACGCAGCGTCGTAATGCGCGGCGATCTCCGCTTCGACGATGCGCATCGCGCGCAACATCGGCGTCGTGCCGAGCCACTCCATCACGGCGGCCTGCAGTTTCAGCAGCGACTCGATGGCGGCCGCGCTCGTCACCGGCGTCATTCCTTCGACGCGCAGCATCGCCGTCATCTGCTCGATGTTGGCCTGCTTCCCTGATTTCGCCGAGCGGAACAGGACGACGTAGCCGGGGTTGTCCTCATGCCGCATCGCCGTGTCGATCGCGCCGATCGAGGCGATCTCGCGATAGATGATCGGGTTCAGCAGATCGGCAAGCTCCTGCGGAGTGCAGCTCATTTCCGCTTCTTCCTGCTCTCTGCTTTCTGCTTTCTGCCTTGCCACCAGGTGCGCTGATCAGGCCCCCGCAAGCGCTCCAGCTTTACGGACGCGCCCTTCTGCACCGGCTGCTTCGAGACCGGGTCGTGCAGCTTCGCCATCAGATTGTTCGGCGACGTGTTGATCCCGAGCTCCCCGTAATGGAACGGCACGAAGACGACGCCGCGCGGCATGAGGTCGCCGACGCGCGCCGGTCCTTCGACGCAGCCGCGCCGCGAGGTCACTTTCACGATGTCTCCATCGCTGATGCCGAGGCGGCGCGCGTCGCCTGCATTCACGGCAACGAACACTCCCGGTGCGGCTGCGGCGAGCAGCGGCGACTTCGACGTCTTCGTCCGCGTGTGCCAGTGGTAGACCTGACGGCCGCTGATCGCGGTGAACGGATACTCCTTGTCGGGCGCGTCCGCCGGCTCGCGATAGTCCGTGGCGATGAGCACCGCTCGCCCTTCCGGATCCTTCTTCTTGCGGTACTCGTTCAACGTGTGCTCGTGCCCCGTCTCCAAATCCTTCTCGTACGCCTCGGTGATCTGCCATTCGGTCGGGAAGTCGGGACTCTTGTAGAGACGGACGGTCCCCTTCGGATTTTTTGCGTTGCACGGCCACTGGATGCCGCCGCTTCGCTGCAGCTTGTCGTACGTCATGCCGCTGTAGTCGGGGATGCAGTCGCGCGAGAGCTCGCGCCACTCGTTGAACGCGGCTTCCTGATCGCTGTACTGGACGAGCGGCTCGCCGTCCATGTCGCGCAGTCCCATGCGGAACGCGAAGTCGACGAAAATGTCGAAGTCGGCGCGCGCCTCGCCGGGAGGCTCGGCTGCTTTGAGCAGCAGACTGCAGCGGCGCTCCGCGTTGGTCATGCATCCGGTCTTCTCGCCCCACATCGCCGTCGGGAGAAGCACGTCGGCGAACTGCGCGGTCTCGGCATTCGCGAAGCTGTCCTGCACGATGAGGAACACGCCGGCGAGGTTCTTCATCTGCATCGTGCGGTCGGTCATGCTCACGATCGGATTCGTGCAGATCGTCCAGAGCACCTTCACGAATCCTCGCTCGACCAGCTCGAAGATCTCCGGCGCGCTGACCGGTTTTTTTCCGAGAAGCTCGACCGGGACGTTCCAGCGGCGCGAGAGGTCGAGCATGTGGCTCGGGTTCTCCCAGTCGCGGTACGCGGGATACGCGCCGTCCGCTCCGGTCTCACGCGTGTTCATCGAGCTCGGCTGACCCGCGAACTGGAACGGAGCGCAGCCCGGCTTGCCGAGCTTCCCCATGATGAGATGCATCGAGTTGACCGTGCACGCAGCGGCCGTGGCCTGATTGCTCTGATAAACGCCCTGCAGACACGTCGACACTGTCGTCGCTGATTTGCCGATCCACTCCGCGGCTGTGCGCAGTTGCGCGGCTGGGACGCCGGTCAGCTGTTCGACGCGCGCGGGCGGATACTTCGTGACGATGTCGCGGAAGCGATCGAAGTAAATCGTGTGGCGGCGGATGAATCGCTGATCGATCCATCCGTTCTCGATCAGCAGATTGCAGATGCCGTTGAGCAGCGCGACGTTCGTTCCCGGACGAAGCTGCAGGTGAAGATCGGCGCCGCTGTCGACCGTGAACGTGCGCCGCGGATCGATCACGATCACCTTCGGCTTCATCGGCCCGTTCTTCGCGGCGAGGATTCGCATCCACAGGACCGTACTCTGCTCTGCGGCGTTGTGGCCGACGAGGACGATGCACTCCGTCTTCTCGAAATCTTCGAATGCGCCGGGCGGACCGTCGGCGCCGAAGCTCTCCATCAAGGACGCCGCGGCCGTCGCGGTGCAGAGCCGCGTGTTCGCGTCGATGTTCGCCACTCCCAGCCCGCCGCGCGCGATCTTGCCGAGGGTGTAGTACTCCTCGAGGAGAAGTTGGCCGCTGTTGTAGAACGCGACGCCGTCGGGTCCTTCGGTGATCAGGACTTCGTTGAACTTCGCGACGATCGCGTTCATCGCCTCGTCCCACGTCGCGCGGACGAGCTTGCCCGACTTGTTGCGGATCATCGGGTGCAGCGCGCGCGTCGGATGGCGGTTCGCGTAGAACTGATTCAGTCCCTTGGGGCCGAGGCGGCCGAAGTTGACGGGGTAGTCGCCGCGGCCGCGGACACCGACGATCTGATCGCCGTTCGTCCCGATCTCCAGGCCGCAGCCGATCGAACAGAGACCGCAGACAGACCGCGTCCAGCGGTCGATCTGACGTCCCGCGTCCTTCTGCAGAAATACTCGCTGATCCATCTCGCTCAAACGCCGAGCAAGGCTAAAGCCAGCGGCATCATGGCATACCGCGCAACTGCGCGTACGCGGCGCGGGTGAATTGCACGAGACGCGGGTTCGCGGAGGGGTCGAGCCACCGCAGCAGCGTTTCGAGATCGTCCTGCCGCATCGCCGTGCAGCCGGCTGTCGTCGACGACGGGCCGCTCCAGACGTGCAGAAAAATGCACGAGCCGCGCTTCGGGCTCCGGGAGGCGTTGTAGTCGACGACCATGCCCCAGCGGTACTGGTCGATCGTGCGCATCTTTTCGGAGCTCGACCAGTCGGCGCGCGGGACAGCGTCCCGATCGACGATCTGGTTGTAGTACCGCGAGGCGGTGTCGTCGACGCACTCGGCCGTCGATCGGAGCTGCCGGTATGGCACGCGGAGAGCCGCGCGATCGTCGAAACCAAACGCCGTGCCGAGCGAGTAGATCCCGCCCGGCGCGCGGCCGTCGCCCTCGCGCTTCTCTCCTTCAGGCGCGAGCCCGTTCCGCCCCACCACCACATCCACCCGACCTCCCACCGCCCGCCACGGGCCAGCCGATCCATCGCGCTCGTAGCGCTGCAGCGTGCCGGCGGTCGCGGACGTGTCGCCTGTCACTACGACGATCGCCTGCCGCGATCCAGCCAGCGGATCGGGAGCATTCGATGACTGACAGGCGACGCCGATCAGAAGCAGCGTTGCGGCGCCCAGCCTCATCAAGGCGTGGCCCAGCAACACGGATCGACGATCAGCCCGCCCGGCGGATCCGCCAGTTCTTTGCCGAGATTGATCGAGTACGAGCACTTGCGGCTCGGCGTCGTCGTGCCGGGCGTCGGAGGAGGTCCGAGCGGCTTTACGATCGCGATGCAGTCGCCGACACCGTTGCACTTCACCTGCTGCGTGCAGCCGTCGTCCGTGAAGGTCACGTTCAGATTTCCCGGATGCTGCGTGCTCCAGTGAACGACGACCGGTCTGCCGGTCGTCTTATTGTTCGCGTCGGGCTGCACGTCGAACACGTGCGCAGGATCCGGATGAGGAAAGCCGCTGTCGTCGATGCAGATCAGTGGAAACGCCTTGGAGTACCGGCCGGGGTCGCAGAACGTCATGAGTCGCTTCCGGTACGTCTGGCAGCGGAACGTCACGAGCGACACGAGAACCAGTAGAAGGGCCACCCGGCGGAGAAGAGGGACCGACATGCTGCTCCTCCTTAATTTTTCTGGGCGATCTGCGCGGGGAACGAAGGATCCGTACGAGCCGATTTGAACTCCGGGTCGCGCTGAAGATCGGTGACCGGATACCCGGCAGCGACCGCTCGCTGCAGCCAGCCAACAGCAACGTCAGGGCTCCCGCGGAGCAGCGACACGACCGCTGCGGAGTAGAGCACATCCTGATTGGTCGGGTCGAGCTTGAGTGCGGCGTTGATTTCGTCGCGCGCTTCATCGAACCGGCTGAGTTTCGCCAGCGCGTTCGCTGAATACGCGTGGGCGACCGGATCGCGCGGATTGACCGCCACCGCCTCACGCGCCGTCTTCAGCGCTTTGGCGAACGGTTCGCTGGCCTTCTGGTCCGCCCCGTCCGACCAGCGGCAGGCGTTGCCGAGCGCGAGCCACGCCTGGTACTTGCCGGGCGTGAGCTCTGTGGCGTGTCCGTACGCGTTCCGCGCCGCGGCGTAGTTGCCGCTGTAGTACTGAACGTCGCCAAGATTGATGTACGCGTTGGCGGTTGGATCGAGCGCGATCGATTTCTCGACTGCTTTGCGCGCGTCGTCGAACTGCCCCAGCGCCTGGTACGCGGCGGCAAGGTTGCTGTAGCCGCGCGGGCTGGGCATCAGCTCGGTCGACTTCGCGAAGTTCGCAGCGGCCTCGCGATGACGTCCGAGGTTGAACAGGAAGACGGCGTACCGGTTGTAGGTGTTGGCGTGATTCGGACGCAGCGCGATCGCTTTCCTGTACATCGCTTCGGCATCGGCGGCGCGGCCGAGCTTTTCGTTCGTCTCGGCGAGGCCGAGGTAAGCGTCAGCGTTGTCGGGCTGGAGAGACAGCGCGCGATCGTATTCGGACTGCGCATCGGCGTAACGTCCGGCTGCCGTTCGAAGCTGCCCGAGACGTACGTGGATCTCGGGATCGGAATCGTCGATCGCGACGGCGCGCTCCGCGTACATCGTCGCCTGCGCGATGAGAGCCGGACGCCCGCTCATCTGCGATTTGTACAGGAGCGCACGGGCAAGCTGCGCGTTCACTGCTGCCGAGTCACGGGCGTTGAGCAGCAGTTGCTCGAGCGTCGCGATCGCGCGATCGACCGACTTCTCATCTCGCGCGCGCTGCAGAAGTCCGAGAGCCTGCACGTACGCATTCTGATCGGCGGGGCTGGACAGTCCGGCCGGCGACGGCCGCGCACCCGGACCGCGCTTCAGCTTCATCCCCGCGAGGATCACGTCGACCGCGCGGTTGTGCAGCTCGAACACGTCGCTCGGAGTTCCGTTCAGCGTTTCGCCCGCGACCTGCTCCCCGTTCGCCGCGTCGATGAGGGAGATGCTGAGATGCACGACATTCTCGAGACGCTGCACCGCACCGGTGAGCGCGTATGAAGCGCCGAGGCGCGCGGCAACGCTCGTCGGATCATCATGGGCGGTTCGATCGAACGCCGGAATGACGCGCACGTTCCGCGTCTCGCCGAGCCGCGACCGGATCATCTCCGCCAATCCGTCCGCGAAAATCTGTCCCTCGGACGTGCCGCTCAGGTCGCGGAACGGCAGCATGGCGATGCTCGCGGAGCTCGGCCGGCTGATCGGCCGCGCCGTCTGTCGGCTGGTCATGAACACGGTGGCCAGGACGACGAGCGCAGCGCCGCTGGCGACGTAAAGCGAGGCTCGCCGCCGCGCCAGCACCGGCGGACGGTCGCTGCGATGGCGTGGATCCGTCGGATGCGAGGTGCGGTCGCGGATCTCGCGCAGGTCGCGGGCGAGGTCGCGCGTCGACCCGTAGCGGTCGGCAGGATCCTTGGCCAGACAGCGGTCGACGATGCGCTGAAGCTCGGGCGGAATGGCGTCGTTGTACGTCGATGCCGATTCGGCCTCCCGACGGATGATCGCGGCGAGCGTCTCGGCCGCGGTGGCCTCGCTGAACGGCAGCTTGCCGGTCAGCATCTCGTACAGGATCACACCTAGCGCGAACTGGTCGGAACGGAAGTCGAGGATCCGGCCGGCCGCCTGCTCGGGCGACATGTACGAGACGGTCCCGAACACGGCGCCGGGTGTGGTGTGGGGAACCGTCGTCTCCGTTTCGGTGATCGGCCTCACGAGCTTGGCGAGGCCGAAGTCGAGGATCTTCACGAAGCCGTCGCGCGACATCATCACGTTCTCGGGCTTGAGGTCGCGATGGACGATTCCACGCTCGTGGGCCGCGGCAAGGCCGTCGGCGACTTTCACGGCAATGCGCAGAATCTGCTTGATGGCAAGGCGCTCGCCCGCCTGGAGCGTGCGGAGATCGGAGCCGTCGACGAGCTCCATCGCGATGTAGGCGGCTCCCTCGTGGAAGCCGATGTCGTAGATGGTGATGATGTTCGGATGATTCAGCGCCGAGGCGGCGTGGGCTTCCTGCTGGAAGCGGCGAAGATGGTCGGCGTTCGACGCGAGCTCGGAGGAGAGGACCTTTACGGCGACGTCGCGGTTGAGCTTCTCGTCGTGCGCGCGGAAGACCTCACCCATTCCTCCGGCACCGAGCGGCGCGAGGATGCGGTACGGTCCGACCAGCGTTCCTCGAGAGAGTGACAATGGAATATGGGCGGAAGCATAGCACTCCGTCATCGCCGATCGCAGTTCGCGGATCGCCGATGGCAGGAAGCAGGCTGAGCGTCAACGGCGATCTGCGATCTGCGATCCGCGATATGGTTTAAGGCTCGTAGCGCCGCGTCGGCGTCCCTTCCTGTCTGCTGATGCTGAGCTCGGCAAGAATCCTCGTCAGGCGCCTGCCTTCTGTCGTCGTCTTCTCGTAGGTCTGGCAAAGCAGGTCGACTTGCGAGGCTTCCGTATCCGCAGCGATCGCGAAACCGTTCGCGGGCTGCTCGGAGCTCGTGGTCTCCGAATTCCGCCACGCTCCATCGACGAATTCGCAGCGGCGGAAGCGGTCGCCCTTCCCGACCTGGTACGAGTACGCGGCGAGCGGAGGAACGCCGCGCGCGTTCGCCTTCTGCTCGTTGAGCGCGCGGATCACGCGCTCGGCGATGAAGTCGCGAAGGATGCGGTCCGAGTCGCCGGTCGATTTGAGGATCTGGATGCCGGATCGATAAATCGATGTTTCCGACGCGTTGCGCGCGAGCCGGACGACGGTCGATCGCGCCACGGCGCAGCCGAACTCCATCGTCTTCTCGTTCCACTGGACGCGAATCGTGCGCGTCGCAGCCGGCACGATCCGCATGTTGTGCTCGACGAGAAAACCCGCTACGGAGACTTCGACGACCCACACCGGGTACTCATCAAGAGAACCGCGCAGCGGCCGATCGAGCTGAATGCGCCCGAACTGACGTTTCTCGGTTGTGCGACCCGGCACCGTCTGATGTTATCCCGCCGGAAGCGGCTGCCGCACCTGCTGGAGCGCCGGCGGAGCAGGCGACGTGAACGGCCGCAGAACGAGCTCGCCGCGGCGGATGTAGTCGAGCGACAGCGTCATCAGCCGCGCCGCTTCCTGCGGAGCGTGGAAGCCGGTCGAGTTCTCCGCCTCCACGAAATCGAGCAGGAACTGCGCCTTGCGCTGGAACTTCCGCGCCTCGTCGAGCTGCGCAGCGGGGATTCCCGTCGCCCCTCCGGCCTTGATGTCCTCGATGAGCGCGACGAGCGCGTCCATCGTGATGTTGCGCATCTGGTAATGCCGGTCCTGAATCGTCTCCACTCTGCTCTTCAGCTCCGCTTCGGGCCAGCGATGGCAACCCTGACATGCACGGTTGATGTCGAGCAGCGGGCTGCGCACGTGGTGGTCGCTGATCTTGAGCGCGCCTTCGCGCATGTACGGCATGTGGCAATCGGCGCACGCAACGCCCGATCGCGCGTGGATGCCCTGGTTGTACGTCTCGAACTCGGGATGCTGCGCCTTGAGCACCTTCGCCCCGGTTTCCTTGTGCGTCCAGTCGGAGAATCCGGTGGTCTCGTAATACGCGAGGATGTCGTCGCCGCGCAGTCCGTTGTTCCACGGGTAGGTCAGGCGCTTCTCCGGACCTTTGAAGTAGTACTCGACGTGGCACTGTCCGCAGACGAACGAGCGCATCTCCTGACGCGTGGCCATCGTGTTCGGGTCGTATTTCGGGTCGTTGCGCAGCGCGCGCATGCCTTCGATGAACGCGGGCCGTGTCACGCGAAGCTGCATCGTGTTCGGGTCGTGGCAGTCGATACATGCGACGGGATGCCTGACGAGCTTCCGCGCGTCGAAGTACGGCATGTGGTTGACGGCTTCGAAACCTTTGAAGATGTCGCCGTTCCCGAGCTTGTTGTACGTGACCCACATCGAGGCGTGGCAATTCAGGCACGTGCCGGGCTGCTTCACGACGCGCTGGCGCTCCGTGAACGTCTGATCGTCGAGCATGTACGCGTGGCCGCGGTCTTCGCGGAAGTCTTTCGCGAACGCGTAGCCGGCCCACATGGTCTTGAGCCGCGGGTCTTCCTCCAGCTTCGACTGCGCGACGACCGAGCGCGGATCAACAGCGGTCGGAGTGTGAGGCACGGCCTCGCTGCCGCCATATCTCGTGCGCACCTGGTCGACCGTCTGCAGATATGCGTCGTACTGCATCGGGAAGTTCTTGCCCCAGATCGCCGGATCCTCGGTCGTCTCGCTCAGCGCGACCACGCGGTAAAACGGATTCCGCGCCTCGGTCTTGCGCGTGAAGATGTTGACGAGCAGCGCGGTGACGCCGATGGCGATCAGCGCGGTGATGGTGGCGGTGGTGACGAGCAGTCGGCTCAGGCGGCGTTCAGACATGGCTCATAGATGACCGGCGTCCGCGTGGCAGCGGATGCAGGACATCTCTCCTCCGGTTCGGTGTGCGGGGAATGCGTCGATCGCCTGCACGACATCGGCGTGACAGCGCCGGCAGGCGCGTTCCGTGACTTCGATGCTGCGTTGTTTTGCCTCGATGACGTCGGGATAACGGCCGCTCGTGAAGTAGAACGAGTGCCAGAAGCCGTTCGACGCTTTCGTGGCGTACTTGCCGGCGAGGTCGTGCGGCGTGTGGCAGTCGTTACAAACCGCGGCGGCGCGGTGCGGACCCTTCATCCAGCCGCTGTAGTACTGCTCCATCGCGTGGCAGTTTGCGCACGCGGCAGGATTGTTCGTCAGATACGAATAGCCTTTCGCGTAAACGAACGTGTAGGCGCCGACGCCCACTGCGGCGCCGATGAGCAGCCCGATACCGATGACGGCAATCGTGGTCCGCACCGCGTCCTCTTTCTCGCGCGGCTGGAATATCGCCAGCTAGGCGTTGACGACCTTGTGGACGACGGTGTGGACGTTGTCGACCTGGTCATCGATCACGTCCTTCAGCTGCTTCTGCAGCTTCCGGCCGGTGGTCGGCGCAAACAGCAGTCCCGCGCCCGCTCCGATCAGACCGCCCAGGAAGAAGAAAAGCGCGTAGAAGCCGAAGTGATTCTTGCGTTCAAACATGTGTTGAACCTCCTCGCCCGCAACGTAAGTCGCTGAGGCGAGCCAGCCATTGACCCGCAACACACGATCAGGTGATCCGCGCCGAGAAGCGCCGGATGGCTTCGGTCGTCCCGCAGAGCCAGAGCGCATCGCCTCGCTCGAGGCGCAACTGCGGCGCGCGCGCGACGAACGAGCCGGCGCGCTCGATCGCGAGCAGCGAGCAGGCGCCGTCGCGCGATCGGACCTCGTCGACGGTCATCCCGGCGAACGGCCCTGCGTCGACGCGCGCCACGCGGCGATGTTCGTCACGCGCTCGCGCCGAGCGGCCGAGGAGGCGAGCGGAGAGCATTTCTCCGGAGACGTCGGAGATCGAGAGCGCGTAGTCGGCTCCGGCGCGATGGATGTTCTCGAGATTGCGGCCGTGATTCACGCGGGCGAGCACGGCGATGTCGGGCTCGGCGTCGCGCGCAATCACGGTTGCGAACAGCGTCGAGTCATCGCTGTCGAGGGCCAGGATCAGCGCGCGCGCTTCGTGCAGCCCGGCGCGCTCGAGCACCGAGGAGTCGAGGACGTCGCCGACGACGTCGACGTCCGGCGATGACTGCCGCTCGATGACGCGCACCTCTTCGCCCGCGTCGCGGAGAAGCTCGTGAATCTTGCGGCCGACTTCGCCGAAGCCGGCGACGAGAAACGGACCTTGATCGCGCAGGAGCGATCCGCCGATCAGCTTTGCCGTGCGACGGAGCGACTCCGGCTCGCCGACGATCTCGAGGATCGACCCCGGCTCGACGCGCATCTCCGGCGTGCACGGAGCCTCGAGACGGCTGCGCACCCACTGCCCGACGACGACTGCCTCGAGCGGCATCTCCGCGATGCGCTTTCCGACGACGGCGCTGTCCGCCGGGACGCGCATGTCGCGCCGAACGAGCGCCGGAACGCTCTCGATGCCCGGCAGCCGCGGACTGATCTTCTCGCTTGCGTGCGCGGCAAGCGCCGCAGCGACGATGTGGCGCGGCGTGTACGCGGCCGTCGCTCCGGCGAGCTCCATCGCCTTGCGGTGCGCAGGCTCCTCGACGAACGAGTAGATCTCGCCGCGGAACCCCATCTGCCGCGCGCGCAGAATCAGCGCCGCGTTTTCCTGATCGCTTCCGTTCGCGACGACCGCTCGCGCGCGGTCCAGTCGCGCCACATCGAGCGCATCCTCCTCCGACCGGCTGAAGACCACCGCCTGGCCCGCCTCCATCACCGCGCGCGCCTGCGCTTCGTCGAGCTCGACGACGAGCGACTTCACGTGCGCCGACCGCAGCCGCTGCACGAGCGCTTCAACGGCAGGGCCGTATCGGAAGACGATGACGTGATGCGCCATTGTTTCGTCCGCCTCGCGCGGAACGCGCTGCTCGAAACGCTCGGCGAGAAAAGGCAGCAGGTAAACCGGAATGATCAGGAAGACGAGAAAGACGCCGACGAACTGCACGCCGATGACGAGAAACACCATCGCCGGATGCGTCCACCGATTGTCGCGCCCGTAGCCGGTCGTGCTCAGCGACTCCGCTGCCCATTCCAGCGAGTCCATGAACGTGCGCGGTTTCCCCTCCAGCCGCGCCATGCCGGCCTGATAGAGCACGGCCGACACGATCAGGAACGCGAGCAGTCCTAGGAGCAGCACCAGGAGTCGGACGCGGGACCGGTGCATGATGCGATTGTAGACGCGCTCGTCATGGTGACTCTCCTCTGCACGGTTCGCGACTGCCGGCTGCCGCTCGCGTGTGAAGAGCGGCGGCTCGTGTGCGCACGCAACCACTCCTTCGACATCGCGCGCAGCGGCTATTGCAATCTGCTGCAGCCGCAGGACCGGAGGTCGCGGCAGCCAGGGGATTCCGCAGCCGCCGTTGCGGCCCGGCGCAGATTCCTTGATCGTGGCTTCGGTGAGCCGATCGTCCGCGACATCGTGCGCTTCATCGAGAGCGGCACGGCGGCCGCAGTTCAGATCCTCGATGCCGGTTGCGGCGAGGGCTACCACCTCAATGCAATCCGCGAATCCCGAATCCCGAATCCGGAATCTCACGGGACCGACATCTCCGTTCCGGCGATCGATGCCGCTGCGCGCCGCTATCGCGACTGCTTCTTCGTCGTCGCGAACGCCGATCGCTTTCTGCCATACGCCGATCGGTCCTTTGCTCTCGTCACGTCAATCACGTCGCGAATGAATCCGGACGAGTTTCGACGCGTGCTGCGCGACGACGGCCGCCTGCTCGTTGCGATTCCCGCGCCGGACGATCTCATCGAGCTGCGCGAAGCGGTGCTCGGCGAAGCGAAGCTGATCGACCGCGTCGAACGG
>DASWBH010000415.1:0-2645 GCA_036390755.1 Thermoanaerobaculia bacterium | reverse complement strand
GGAAACGTCGGCGCGGCCGCGCGCGTCATGAAGAACTTCGGCTTCCGCGATCTCGTGATCGTCGGACAGATGCCGGATGATCCCGACGAGAAGTCGGTGTGGTGGGCGGCGGGGGCGGAGGACGCGCTGCGCGAGGCGCGTCACGTCGATACGCTCGAGCAGGCTCTTGCGGACGTGCACCTCAGCATCGCCACCACCGCGGTGCGCGGACGGCATGTTCATGAGCAGCTGACGCCCGCCGGCGTCGCCAGGCTCGCGTCAGAGACGCTCGGCGATGAGCAGGCCCTCGCGCTCGTGTTCGGTCGCGAGACCTGGGGACTCACCGGACAGGAGATTGCGATGTGCCGGCGCACCGCGTCGATCCCGACCTCACTCGACTCGCCGACGATGAATCTCGCCCAGGCCGTCGGCGTCTTCTGCTACGAGCTCGGCAGAGGTCTGCGTCCGCAGCCGAAGCCGCAGGACGTCGCGCCCGGCGATCTCATTCACGCGCTGAACACGCATACGCGCGAACTGCTGATCGAAGTCGGCTTCTTCGCCGATAAGAGCCCTGATCGCATGTGCGCGGAGCTGCAGGCACTGGCGGGGAAGAGGACTCTCACCACTCGGGAGGCGTCACTGCTGCTTTCGTTTGTGAGGCACCTGCAAGGAAAGATCGAGGGTTAGCTACAACTTGAGAATCAGCTTGGTCATGTCGTGCTGATTCCCGTCCGGATCAGTCCCGTACGCGGGCTGCGGGAACGACTTGAACCCGAGTCCCTCGAGCGTCTGCACGGCATCGGCTTCGAGGTCGGAGATCAGCATGCAGTTCACATGGCGCAGGCCGCGTTCGCGCGCGATGTTCACCAGGTGATTCACGAGCGTGGTGCCGAGGCCGACGCCGCGGTACTCGGGGTTGAGCATCCATTTGATGCGGCCGACCAGCCGCAGCGGACCGCCGAGGCGGTGGAGGGTGGCGTCGGCGACGATGTGGCGGCCATCGAGCGCGAGCAGCGGAAAGACTTTTCCGTAGTCGATCCCGCGGCCCCACTCCTCGATCAGCGCGCGGTTGTCGACGTTGTCCCACGCGAAGCGCTTGTAGTCGATCGGCAGATGGCGGAAGAAGTCGTGGAGCGCGTCGACATCGTGTTCGTTGAAGGGGCGCAGAAGAACGTGGCGGCCGTCGCGGAGGACGGCTTCCTGCGGATAGCGGTGCGGCATAAGTGGCGGCGAAGCATACAACTACTTCTGCTTCTCGACGGTCTCCTTCATTGCGGCGATCCGGTCGCGCTCCAGCAGAAGTTGTGCTGCGACGCTGACCGCGATCTCCTGCGGCGCGTCCGATCCGATCTCCAGTCCGATCGGACAGTAGAACGCCCCCTGCGCCTCCTCGGGCAGACCGGCCGCGGCAATGTCCTGCTTGAGCCGCTTCGCCTTGGAATGACTGCCGATGACGCCGAGGTACGGGAAGCGGCGGCTGCGGAGAATCTCGACGAGGATTGGGCTGTCGGCCGAGTGGCCCGTCGTCATCAGCGCGACGAACGAGCCGTCCGGAATCTTCGCCACTTCGGACTTCATGTCCGCGGTGCAGATCTTCGTCAGCTTCGGCGATTCGGGCATCCGCCCGAGCCATTCCTCGCGCGGATCGATGCACGTGAGGCGGCAATCGAGCTTCAGGAGCATCTCGACAACGGATTGCGCGACGTGACCGGCGCCGAAGATCACGATGTTCCAGCGCGTGACGTTGAACGCCTCGAAGTAAACGCGGACGACGCCGCCGCAGGTCATCCCGATGTCTTTCTCGAGACTCCACTGGAAGTACCGCGTCTTCGGCGCGCCCGGATCCTCGAGCAGCTTCTTCGCTTCCTCGAGGCAGCGCACTTCGATCCTGCCGCCGCCGCTCGTACCGAAGTAGCGGCCCTGCGCGGTCACGAGCATCTTGGAGCCGCGGTCCTGCGGCGTGGAGCCGAGCGTGTCGACGACCGTGACGGAGACGAACGGACGATTCGATGCCGCCAGCTCGTTCAGCGCTTCGAAATAGGTGGGCATGTTGTGGGTCCCCGGTTATCGGTTGTCGGTTGTCTTAACGTTAACATCGCGCGAATGCCTGTGCTGCGCTCGACGCGCGTCGTGTTGCCGGATGGTGTGCGGCCCGCGAGCGTCCATGTGCGCGACGGCCGAATCGAGCGAATCGCGCCGCTCGATGATCAACCGGCCACCGACGACGTGATCATGCCCGGCGTGGTCGACACGCACGTGCACGTCAACGAGCCCGGCCGGACGGAGTGGGAGGGCTTCGAGACAGCCACGCGCGCGGCGGCGGCAGGCGGAATCACGACGATCGTCGACATGCCGCTCAACTCGATTCCGCCGACGACGACGGTCGACGCGCTGTACGAGAAGGCGCATGCGATGGCGGGCAAGCTGCGCGTCGACGTCGGGCTTTGGGGCGGCGTGATTCCCGGCAACCGTCACGAGCTCCGCGTCATGCTCGCGGAAGGCGCCCTCGGCTTCAAATGCTTTCTGGTGCACTCGGGTGTCGACGAGTTCCCGAATGTCGACGAGCGGCAGTTGCGCGAAGCGGCGGCCGAGCTCGCGCCGACGGGCGCGCCGCTGCTCGTGCACGCGGAGCTGCCCGGTCCGATCGAGTCCGCGCGCGCCAGCGG
>DASWBH010000414.1:0-11645 GCA_036390755.1 Thermoanaerobaculia bacterium | reverse complement strand
TGCGCGGCAGGCACGCGCTACCTCTTCGTGCTCGGCGACAAGGAGCGCCCCGATCCCGCATCGCGTCTGCAGCCGGAGAGCGTGCATGATCCGTCGGAAGTGTTCTCGCGCGAGTTCCAGTGGACCGACGCGCACTGGAAGAACATTCCGCTCGAGGATTACGTCATCTACGAGCTTCACGTCGGCACGTTCACTCCCGAAGGGACGTTCGACGCAGTGGCCGGCCACCTCGATCAACTGAAGACGCTGGGCGTGACCGCAATCGAGCTGCTGCCGGTCGCGCAGTTTCCCGGCGATCGCAACTGGGGCTACGACTGCGTATACGTCGGAGCGGCGCAGAATTCGTACGGCGGACCGCAGGCGCTCAAGCGCCTGGTCGACGAGTGCCACGCGCGCGGGATGGCCATCCTCCTCGACGTCGTCTACAACCACCTCGGTCCGGAAGGGAACTACATCAGCGAATTCGGTCCGTACTTCACCGACCGTTACAAGACGCCGTGGGGCCTTGCTCTGAACTTCGACGGACCGCAGAGCGATCACGTGCGCTGGTATTTCGTGCACAACGCGCTGCAGTGGGTCGACGAGTTCCACTTCGACGGATTGCGCATCGATGCTGTGCACGCGATCGTCGACCACTCCGCCGAGCCGTTTCTGCAGGACCTCACGACCGCGGTGCGCGAGCGCGCGAGGGAGCTGGGCCGCGCGATCTACACGATTGCGGAGAGCGATCTCAACGACCCGCGTGTCATCACGCCGAAGGATGACCTCGGCCTCGGCTTTGATTCGCAGTGGAGCGACGACTACCACCACTCGCTCCACGCGCTGCTCACCGGCGAGCGGGCCGGCTACTACGCAGGCTTCGGCAAGGCGTCCGATCTCGCCCGCGTGATCCGCACCGGCTACCTCTACACGGGCCAGCATTCGATCTACCGCGGCCGGAAGTACGGGCTGAAGCCGAAGACGACCGACGGCAAGCAGTTCGTCGTCTGCGCGCAGAACCACGATCAGGTCGGCAACCGCATGTGCGGCGACCGGCTGTCGGCGCTCGTCTCGTTCGACAAGCTGCGGCTGTCGGCCGCGGCCATCGTCCTCTCGCCGTTCCTGCCGTTGATCTTCATGGGCGAGGAGTACGGAGAGAAAGCGCCGTTCCAGTACTTCACGAGCCACTCCGATCGCGATCTGATCGAAGCGGTTCGCAACGGCCGCCGCGCGGAGTTCGAGGAATTCGCGTGGGAAGGCGAAGCGCCGGACCCGCATTCGACCGACACGTTCAACCGCTCGAAGCTGAACTGGCAGTTGCTCGAGCACGACGAGCACGCATCGCTGTGGCGCGTGTACGCCGACCTGCTGCGCCTGCGCCGCGAGACGCCGGCGCTGCGCACGCTCGATCTCAACGTGCTCGAGACGCAGTGCGACGACTCGCAAGGCGTGGTGGTGACGCGCCGCTGGACCGACGTCGATGAGGCGCTCGTCGCGTTCAACTTCAGCGACAAAGCGCAGATCGTCGAGCTGCGCTTCGCGCCGAAGAAGTGGCGTGCGCTGATCGACACCGGGTCGAAGATCGAAGGGAATCTCTTGACCATTCCGCCGTCCGCGTTCGGAGTGTTCTACTCGTCATTCTGAGCCGCGAAGACGGCGAAGAATCCGGGAGGGGGAATCGCGCCCCCGCCCAGATTCCTCGCCGTCTTCGCGGCTCGGAATGACGGGCGGCAAACGTCGTGCAGGGTGCCAGGCGTGCTGAGCATTCCGGCCGCCACCTACCGCATCCAGTTCAACGCCGGCTTCACGTTCGAAGACGCGCGGCGAATCGCCGACTACCTCCGCGACCTCGGCATTAGCGAGCTCTATGCGTCGCCGATTCTCAAAGCGCGCAAAGGCAGCAGCCACGGATACGATGTCGTCGACTCGACCGCGCTCAACCCCGAGCTCGGAACCGACGACGAGTTCGCGCGCCTGCACGAGACGCTGCAGAAGAACGAGCTCGGCCTCCTCCTCGACGTCGTCCCGAACCACATGGCCGCGAGCCAGGAGAACTCGTGGTGGATGAGCGTTCTCGAGAACGGCACGCAGTCGCGGTTCCTGCACTACTTCGACATCGACTGGAGCTCGGTGACGACGCGCGGCCGCACGGAAAAAAAAGTGCTGCTGCCGATCCTGGGCAAACCGTACGGCGAGGCCATCGAGTCGGGCGAGATCAAGCTCGAGTTTGACGCCGACGGATTCTTCTTCACCTACTACGACAGGCGCCTGCCGCTCGCGCCGAAGTCGTACAACCTCATCCTGCGCGACTGCGTGGAGTCGCTGCCCGTCGAAGGCGTCGGCGTGGAGCTGCGCGATCTCGTCAACGGCGAGGACACCGTCACGAACAGCCGCTTTCTGAAAGAGACCCTCTGGCGGATCTACGCGCAGAGCGATGCGTTCAAAAAGGCGCTCGACGAAACGATCGCACGCATCAACGGCGAGCCGGGCAATGCCGAGACGTTCAACCCGCTCGACAATCTGCTCGACGCGCAGTTCTATCGCCTCGCGTACTGGCGCATCGCCAGCGAGAAGATCAACTACCGGCGCTTCTTCGACGTCACCGATCTCGTCGGCGTGCGCATCGAGAATCCCGAAGTCTTCGAAGCGCGCAATCGCCGCACTCTCGATCTCATCGCCGAAGGAAAAGTGACCGGCCTGCGCGTCGATCACATCGACGGCCTCTTCGATCCGATCGGTCACATGAAGAAACTGCAGCTCCGACTGGCCGATCCCGCGCCGACCGAGGACCGAGGACCGAGGACCGAGGACGGGCTGTCGTTTTACGTCGTGGCCGAAAAGATCCTCGCCCACGATGAGGCGCTGCCGAAGACATTCGAGGTCAGCGGGACCACCGGCTACGACTTCCTCGACTCCGTGAACGCGCTCCTCGTCGATCCGGAAGGATTGCGGAAGCTGGACAGCTTCTATCGCGACTTCACCGGCATCACCGAGTCGTTCGAGGACATCTGCTACGAGCGCAAGAAACAGATCATCCACGAGCTCTTCCCCGGCGAGATGCGCGCGCTGGGCAAGCAGCTCGGTGAGCTGTCGATGCAGGACCGCAACGCGCGCGACTTCGCGCCGACCGAGCTCCTCGCCGCGCTGACGGAGATCACCGCGTGCATGTGCGTCTATCGCACGTACATCCGCGACTTCGAAGTCACGAAAGAGGATCGCGAATTCATCTGCCGTGCGATCGAAGAAGCGCGGCGGCGCGCCGGTTCGAGCGTCGATCCGCGGCTTTTGACGTTTCTCGAAAAGGTGCTGCTGGTCGATCCGCCGTCGTACGTCGAGTCGGAGCGCGAGCGCTGGCTCGCCTTCGTCATGCGCTGGCAGCAGTTCACCGGACGCGTGATGGCGAAAGGCGTCGAGGACACGGCGTTCTACAACTACAACCGCCTGATCTCGCTGAACGACGTCGGCGGGGCGCCCGGGCGCAGCGGCGACTTCGATCCGTTGGAAGAGTTCCATCGGCGCAACGAGCGCATCCAGCGCGACTGGCCGGGCACGCTCAACGCCACGTCGACGCACGACACGAAACGCAGCGAGGACGTGCGCGCGCGGATCAACGTGCTCTCCGAGATCGCCGACTCGTGGCAGAAAGACGTGCGCCGCTGGTCGGCGATGGTCGCGCCGCTCAAGCGCGACGGCATCCCCGACTGCAACGAGGAGCTCCTCCTCTACCAGACGATCCTGGGCATGTGGCCGGTGGACGAAGAGGAGCTCGACACGGTTGAAGAGCGGCTCCGGCAATTTCTCGAAAAAGCGGCGCGCGAGGCGAAGACGCACACGAGCTGGATCACGCCGAACCCGGAGTACGAGAAGGCGTTGCTCGATTTCGGGAGCGCGGTCCTCGCGAATCTCGACTTCCGCGGCTCGATGATGCGCACGCAGCGGCGCGTCGCGTTCCACGGATTTCTGAACGGGCTCGCGCAAGCCGTGCTGAAGATCCTCTCGCCGGGCGTCCCCGATTTCTACCAGGGCACGGAGATCTGGGACCTGTCGCTCGTCGATCCCGACAACCGGCGGCCGGTCGATTACGAACGCCGGCGCTCCATGCTGAAGAAGCTGAAGTCGTCGTTCGAGCGCGGCTCGCTCGATCTCGCCACGATGCAGCGGCGCTTCTTCGACGGCCGCATCAAGCTGTTCGTGACGTGGCGCGCGCTCGATCTTCGGAAGCGCCGCCCCGAGCTGTTCCGGCGCGGCGAATATCGCGCCCTGCGCGCGGAGTCGCAGAACGTCTGCGCGTTCCTGCGCGGAGGCGACGTGCTCGTCGCGGTGCCGCGACTCACCACGAGGATGAGCAAGCCGGGCGTGGTTCCGACGGGAGACGTATGGGGCGAGGCGACGCTGCCGGTCGAAAGCCGCGGCGCGTTCCGCGACATCTTCACCGGCGCGACCCTGGAGCTCGACGGCGCCCCCGTCCGTCTCGCTCAGATTTTCTCGAGCTTTCCCGTCGCCGTCCTGGAGCGGCAGCCCACGTAGCGGCGAGATACCAGCAGACGAACGCGATCGCGAACATGCCGCCGATGCGGTAGATGTACTCGGCCGCTTCCCAGAAGTCGTGCGCGAAGTCGGAGTAGTGCGTGTCTCCCCACTTCCCGGAGTGATTCACGTACGCGTTTTGAATCGTGACCGCGAGCGCGAGCACGTGCGTCGCGACGAGCGCAAGCAGCGCGGCAATGGCGCGCCACACACGTCGCGGTGTCGCGGCGGCGATGAGTCCCGCGAACAGGATCATGTTGTAGGTGAGCTGATCGGCCGGGAGCTGCGCGAACGGAGCGTCGACCCGCGTGGCCCGCACCATCCGTCCGAACGCTTCCGCGCGCATTCCGGCGACGCGCAGCGCGGCGCAGAGAAACCGGTCATACGCGGGCGTCGCGTACCACCACACGGCGAGACCTACCGCCGCGCCGGTGACGAACCTAAGCGCTCGAAGCATTCACCGGCACGCTGCGCCGCGACCACATGATGAAGAATCCGACCGCGAGCGCGAAGATGATCGTCTGCCAGACGGCGAGGTGCGCGGCCTCGAACCAGCTCCGGCGATAGCAGCCGATCAGGAACAGCGAGACGACGCGGATCAGATTCGCGATCTGGATGAGCGCCGTGCCGGCCAGAGCGCCGATCGCGCGCTGCGGCCACGTCGCCGGGAACGCCAGCACCGCCGCGACGATGAACATCGTGGCCTCGACGCCGTTGCAGCCGTTGTGAATGTCGACCGCGAAGCACGGCGCGACGATCATCGTGCCGTTCACGACGACGCCGCTCGCGACGTTTCGGAGAATGCCGCCCGACGCGACCGCGATCTCGTGCGTGAACGGACGGACGACGCTCCGATCGACCGGATCGAACAGCAGCGTCAGCTCGAAGACACCGAGCAGGACGAGAAAAATGACGAGGAACCGGACCCGTGGCACGCTACGGATTCTATCTGGAGTGCGGCCGCCATGCGGCCGCTCTGCGAAACGGAAGACCGATCGCCGCGATCAGAGTCAAAGCGCCCATCCTATCTGTCTGCTTGAGACCGGCTCGTCGTCCGCTCGGTTTTAAAAGATACTTCACGACGCCATGAAGCGCACTACTGTTGCTGCATTCGTATTCGCAGCTGCGCTCTATTCATTTCATGGTTTCTTTCCTGGTAGGGTCCTGGCTCCGGCTGACATTCCAAATGATTTCACCGCCTGGAAGGAAAGCGCGGCCAAGCGGGTCCGTGTCTCGAACTCGCTCCTCTCGGACGTGCCGCTGCAGTTCATTCCCTGGGACACTGAGGCCCGGCGTCTCCTGTGGAGGCGGGAAATGCCGTGGCGGAACCGATTTGCTGACGACGGCGCTCCGCTGTTCGCAAATCCCCAGGCCGCTCTGCTTTCGCCTTACACATGGCCCCGGCTCGCGATCGGACTCCGCGGATGGGCTTGGGTCGTGTTGCTGAAGATTCTGACCGCGGCTTTCGGTATGTACTGGCTCGGTCGCACGCTCGGGCTGTCTCAGGAAGAAGCCACTCTGTCGGGAATCGTCTTTGCCTGGTCGGGATTCGCGACGACACTGTCGCTTCATCCTCACACGAACGTCTTCGTCCTTCTTCCCGCCTTTTGCGCAGCTCTGCAAAGCTCGAGCACGCGGGCGGTGATTGCGACTGGCCTTCTCGCGGCATTACTCACCGCCGGTGGTCACCCGGAGACTCTCTTCATCGGAGTACTGTCTGTTCTCCTCTATACCTTTTTGAACAGACCAGACGGTCTGAGCATGAAGGTCGTTGCGGCATTCGCTGGATTCCTGTTGCTCGCCATCCAAGTCATCCCATTTCTCATACTCTTGTGGAGCAGCCACGCACGCGTTGCAAGACCAGCGGAGTTACCGCCGCACTTCCGCATGATGTCGGTGATCGGCCTATTCCTGCCTGGCGCGCTCGGCAG
This sequence comes from Thermoanaerobaculia bacterium, assembly GCA_036390755.1. Taxonomy (GTDB): domain Bacteria; phylum Acidobacteriota; class Thermoanaerobaculia; order Gp7-AA8; family Gp7-AA8; genus DASVHS01. The sequence goes on along the minus strand of DASWBH010000414.1, from coordinate 5,208 downwards.
CCCGCTGCGGAGCGAGCTCGACCTGACGGCCATGGTCTCCAACTCCGACAACTTCATCGGGCGGAGCGGTGCTTATATTGGTGCTCTCGCGCTAACAGCGGTTCTTGTGGTTTTCTCCAGGCTTGCTGCGGTGCTGCGCAGAGGTGTTGCGATTGGGATCGCCGGCCTCCTACTATCGTTGTGGATACCGGGCATTCGCGACCTGCTGCGCCTCATACCAGTTGTCAACTGGATTGCCTTCGATTTCTTCGTCATCCCATTTGTGCTGTTCATGTCACTGGCGGCGGGCCCTGCTCTTGTAGCGCTCGTTTCGGACGACCGTCGGACACGAATAGCCGTGCTCCTTCTCATTGTGGCAGTACCGTTGATTGTTGCGGGCATCCTGCCCACGCTCACACCAACTGCGCTGCAGCGCATCGCGCGAGCCGGTATCGGTTATCTCCGAGCTCGCGGTCATCTACATCAGGCACCTTCTGTTTACGAGGAGCGGTTCGCCTCGTATATCGCTGCTGCGAAATGGACCGCCTGTCGGCGAGTCGCAGTACCCGGTGTATGCTTTCTTGTGTTTGCGATTGGTTTGCTCAAACGTCGTCGAGTGCTCGTTTACGCCGCTGCGGTGGCGGAATTGATTGCATTCGGGTACGGCTTCGCGCCCTCGATTCGAACCAACGAGATCGCGCGCGAACCGTCGATACTCACAAGGGTCAAGGCACTCGATCCCGATCGGCGCTGGCTCATTGCGGCATCGCTGGACTCTTTGCCATCCAACCTCGGAACACTGTATGAAGTCAGGCAGGTGGACGCTTATGATGTACTGATGAGCGAGCCCATGACACGCGCGCTGACTCGCGCCGGCTATGACGCTTTTTTTCACGGATTCGCTGACCGGCTCACGAGCCAACAACTTACGGCGCTCAGTGCAATGGGCGTTCGATTCTGGATTAGTGATGCGAGCGTCACTGAGGTCCCCAATCCCATCTCACCGCCTCCGATAAACAATCGACCGCCCCTGGGTCTCGGTGCGGGAATCACCGGCAGCATTGCTGGCGCTGTGCTTCTCGGAGCGGTCGTCTGGCAGGCGAAGCGCTATCGTCTGCGCGAGGCGTTTTCGAAGTAAGCGTTCGCTCTAGGATGGCCTCCGAGGCTCTATCCGCCATGCGGCCGCTCTGCGGAAGAGAAGACCGATCGCCGAGACGACGATCATCGGCAGCCAAACCCAACGCACCTCGCTCGCGAGCACCTCCACGTCGATCGCCCCGATCGGCGACACCTCGATCGGACGCCACGGGAAGAAGTAGCGCCGGTTGCTGAACGGCGAGAAGAAGGCGATGCCCATCCCGCCATTCGTGCACGCGTCGAGCAGCGGATGCGACATCGAGCACATGAAGATGAAGAGGAACGCGGCGAGCGTGCGGTTCTTCGGCCGGATGATGAGCGTCGCGATCGCCGAGCTGACCAGGGCGAAGAAGATCGAGTGCGTGAAGCCGCGATGCCCGAACGTCGAGCCGTACGGGATGCCGAGCGGGAACGAGATCACGTCGGCGTCGGGGAGGACGGAGCCGACGATGCCGGCAGCGACCACGGATTTGGGTACGCGCTGCATGAATGTCTTCAGCAGCGCGATTGCGGGATGGGAAAAAATTGTTGGCATTTTTCAGGAGGTTACGCCACGTGTCATTCCGAGCGCCGCAGAGCGCGAGGAATCTGGGCGGCGGTATCGCGCCACCGCCCAGATTCCTCGCCGTCTTCGCGTCTCGGAATGACGACCTAAACTCTGCCCGTAATCTCCGCCAGCCGGCGCAACTTCGTCGCATGCGTTTGCGTCAGCGCTCCCGGTTGCAGTCGCCAGCTCCAGTTGTCCAGGCCCGCGCCGGGGCGGTTCATGCGCGCGTCGCTGCCCAATCCGAGGATGTCCTGAACCGGCACGATCGCGGTTTCGGCGACCGAGGTGTACGCCGCGCGAATCAGCGCCCACGCCACGTCCTCGCAGTCGTCGCCGAGGTACATGCGGGCGAGGTCGCGCTCGCTCGCCGGAGCGGTCTCGAACCAGCCGCGCGCGGTGTCGTTGTCGTGCGTCCCCGTGTAGACGACCGTGTGCGGATGAAACCGGTGCGGCAGGTGCGGGCTGTCGGGAGCCGAAAATCCGAACTGCAGGATCTTCATGCCCGCGAGTCCGATGCTGTCGCGCAGGTTGTCCACCTCCGCCGTGATGAATCCGAGATCCTCGGCCACCAGCGGCAGGTCGCCGAGGGCGTCGCTGAGCGCGTCGAAGAGCTCCATGCCCGGTCCGGGCATCCATCGGCCGTGAATCGCCGTCGGTTCCGATGCCGGCACTTCCCAGTACGCCACGAAACCGCGGAAGTGATCGAGGCGGATCACGTCGGCGAGGCGCAGGTTGGTGCGGATGCGCGTGATCCACCATTGATAGTTCGTCTCACGCAGCACGTCCCAGCGATAGAGCGGATTGCCCCAACGCTGTCCGGTCGAGCTGAAGTAGTCGGGCGGCACGCCGGCGACGACGATCGGATTGCCGGCGTCGTCGACCTGAAAGAGGTTCCGGTTCGCCCAGACGTCGGCGCTGTCGTGCGCGACGTAGATCGGCACGTCGCCGATGACCCGGATGCCGCGCGCGTGCGCCGCCTCGCGCACGGCGGACCACTGCCGGTAAAAGATGAACTGAACGAATTGGTAGAAGCGGATCTCGTCGCGCAGATCGCGTTGTGCCTTCTTGATCGCGCCATTCTCGTGGCGCTCGATCGGGCCTTCCCATTGCCACCACGGCGCGCCCGCGGCGCGATCTTTCAACGCCATGTACAGCGCGAAGTCGTCGAGCCACTCGCGCTGGTCCGACTGAAATCGTTCGAACGCATCGGTCTGACCGATCGCGTTGAATCGCTGCCACGCCAGCCGCAGCAGCTCGTTCTTCCACGGCACGACGCGGTCGAAGTCGACATGATCGGCGCGAAACGGCGGAATGTCGCCGATGTCGTCCGCGGTCAGGAGCTGGTCCTCGAGCAGACGCCGCGGCGAGATCAATTGGGGATTGCCCGCCACCGACGAGAGGCAGTCGTACGGCGAATTGCCATAGCCGGGCGGATTGAGGGGGAGCACCTGCCACATGTGCATGCCCGCGCTGCCCGCCCAGTCGAGAAAGAGCGTGAGCTCGTCGCCGAGGTCGCCGATGCCGTAGATGCCGGGAAGCGAAGTCGGGTGGAGGAGCACGCCGGCCGTTCGCCGTGGATCACGCCCGGAATCGACGGAGGTGTGCACCACTACGCGTGTGCCTCCGGGCTGACCGAAAGTTTTTCGCCGAGCGCGTCGAAGAGCTCGAGCCAGCGCCGGGCCTCGCCGGAGTTGCCGTCCGCGGCGATCGCGGGACGGACGGTGCTCTTCATGGCGTAATACGTGTTTTGCGGATGGCGCAGGTCGACGCGGAGCTGCGCCGAGCGGACGGTCGACACGAGCGACTCGTACGTCTCGAGCCGGTCGATGTCGTCGGGCCTGTCGCGGAACCGCGCCGCGGCGCGCTCGACGGCCTGCTGCAGCGCCATGAGCGTCGTCTCGTCGAGTGTGACTCGTTCCTCGATCGCCTCGCGAAGGCGCGCTTCGATCTCGGCGAGCGGCGGGTGCTCATGTTCGATCAGCTTGCGCAGTTGCACGTTGAGGTCGAACTCCGCCGCGGTCTGCAGCACCTTCGGCACGGGGATGCCGAGGCGCGTGTGGAAGCGCATGAGCGGGTCGTAGCGCTCGTGGAGCTGGCGGAACGCCGACTCCGCTTCTTCCAGCGTGGCATTGCAGAGCAGATTGAAGATGCGGCGCTGCTCGTCGCGAAACAGCGAGCGGATCGACAGTGTCGACTCGGCGAAGAACGTGTCAAGGAGGCGAATCAAGCCCGGAATGCCGCCGGGCTGCACCTGCTCCATCAGCTCGTGCTTGATCGTTTCGTACTCGTCGGCGGCCCGCGCCGCGCAGACGCCGCCGGTCAGCTCCGTTTCCCCGAGGTGGAGGACGGCGAAGTCGAATTCGGCGCGCTCGAGGGTGATCGCCGACTCGACGGTGATCGCGCCGACGGCGACTCGCGCGCGCCCGGTCTTCTGCACTTCGAAGTCGCGCCGGATCACGCGGTAGCAGTAGATGCGCGACTCCTCGTCGAAGTTGTCGAAGAGCGATGCCACGGCGTAGTGCGCGGCGACGCGGCTCAGGTCGAGGCGGGTCGGCATGACGTCGCGCTCGTAGATGTCGGCGGCCGTGCCGTGCTCGGGAACATTGCTCTCCGCAGATCGCAGCAGTCCGATCAACTCGGGCTCGAACGATTGCCCGGAGAGTTTCTCGGCGAGCTGGATAGCGCGCGCGGCGTAGTGCAGGACCTGGATGGTCTCGATGCCGGAGACGTCATTGAAGAACCAGCCGCAGCTCGTGTACATGAGCATCGCGTTGCGCTGCATCTCCAGCAGCTCGAGGATTCTCTGCGTGGAGCCTCGGCCTTCGGCCGCGATCGCGTGTTTCGCCACGAATGTCGCGATCGTTTCCGGGGAGCGGTCGAGGATCACCTCGATGTAGTCGTCGCGCGCGGCCCATGGGTCGCGCAGGAGTTTCCCGCCATCGCGCTCGAAGATCGTGCAGATTTTGTCGCGCAGCCAGTCGAGCGATTTGCGCAGCGGCGTGCGCCAGCGCTGGTTCCATCCGACGCCGACGCCGGTGTTGCAGCCGCAGTCCATGCGCCAGCGCTCCACGCCGTGCGCGCAGCTCCAGGACGTGTTCTCCACGATCTCCACTTCGTGCGTGGGCGGATGGGTCTCGAGGAACTCGCCGTAGTTCGCGATGTCAGCGAGATCCTCTTCCTCGATGTAGTGCAGCGCATAGGCGAGCGCCATGTCACCGTAGCGATGGTGATGGCCGTACGTCTCGCCGTCGGTGGCGATGTTGACGAGCTGCGGATGCTTGCGCGAGTCCGCGAACGCGCTCGTCAGGCGATGGGCGAGGTTCTCGCCGCGTGCGAGCAGATGCTCGAACGCGACGGCGCGCGAGATCGGGCCATCGTAGAAATACAGCGCGATCATCCGGCCCGACGGCAGCGTGCAGCGATACGGCATCGTCGGATCGAGCGCGCCGTTGACCAGCGTCCATTCCTTCGACCCGATGGCGCGGAAGCGTTTGGCCTGATGCGGCTCGAGGATCGTGAAGCGGATGCCCTCCGCCGTGAGCGCT
>DASWBH010000413.1:0-2651 GCA_036390755.1 Thermoanaerobaculia bacterium | reverse complement strand
GCGCAGCGGCAGGTCGCTCAGAAAGTCACGCTCCCGCCCGGCTACCGAGCGGTGTGGGGCGGCGAATACGAAGAGTACACGGCGTCGCGACGGCAGCTGCAGTTCATCGTTCCCGTCACGATCGTCCTCATCTTCCTGCTGCTGTTCATGTTGTACTCGAATTTCAAGTTCCCGATGATCACAGTGCTCGCCGTCGTCCTCTCGTCCCCGATCGGAGGACTGCTCGCGCTGCGATTGTCGGGAACACCGTTCTCCGTCTCGTCCGGCATCGGTTTCCTCGCGCTGTTCGGCGTGTCCGTGCAGACGGCGGTCATCTACATTTCATACGCGAACGAGTTGCGCCGCGACGGCCGCGCCATCGCCGAGGCGACGCGCGAAGCAGCGATACTGCGCCTGCGCCCGATCATGATGACCGCGCTCGTTGCCGCCCTCGGCCTCCTGCCGGCCGCGCTGTCGACCGGCATCGGCTCGGACACGCAGCGACCGTTCGCGATGGTGATCGTCGGCGGCCTGTTCTCGCGGCTCTTGCTCAGCGTCTTTCTGATGCCGGCGATGTACGCGCTCATCGCGCGACCACATGACAAGCTCGAGGTGTGATCGCTACCGGAAGCGGTGCTGCACGCCGACAACGACGTTCGCGCGCGACGTGAGCTGCAGTTCGTTCACGTGCTGGTAGAGCGGAATCTGAACGAGCGCGTAAACGCCGACGCCGTGCGTGTCGACGCGAACTCCCGGGCTCGCGTAGACGTAGTTGCCGCCGGTGAAGAGCGTGTCGGGATCGGGCTCGCCGCGCACGATCCTGTCGTGAGCGCGAACGCGGCCGTTGATCTGCATAAGACCGGTGACGTTCCGCGCCACCGGATACGCGAGACCGGAGCTCACCTGGAGCTCGTTGCCCATGCGATACCCGTTCACGTCGCCCCTGCGCACCTGATACGTCGCGGTCGCAAAGAACGGAATGACGGCGACATTGCCCATCGAGCCGGAGATCGCTGTCACCGCGCGCGTGCCGCTCTGCCAGGACAGTCCGACGATCCCGTCGGTCGTTCCGCTGCCCGGCTGCAGCGTTACTTCGGCCAGCTCGCCGTCCGCATTTCGCAGATCATGCGCGCCGGTCGGCAGCTTCACGCCGGCGATCGCCCAGAGACCGCCGGCGGTCGCGTGGCGGTTCGCGATCAACCGGTAGCGTGACTGCAGGACGACGTCGCCGATCGCGTTCAGGTCCCACGTTTCCGGTGTCGTCCCGACGAGGTGCAGGTGCGAGCGCGAGATCCACGGCACCGACGCGCTGAGCTGGAGGTCGCGCGACACGGCGTAGGCCAGCGTGGCCGTGGCAATGCGGTTCGTCGTCCGCACTTCGTTGTGGTCGGTCGGAATCTCGCCGACGAACGCGCCGCGCGTGCCGATCATCGGACGGTTCTGATTGATGTACTGAAACGACAGATCGAATCCGAGCTGCCCCGCGACCGGTGCATTCAACGCGTTCAGGTCCAGCGGGCACGATGACGAGCCGCAACTTGCGTGCAGCGCGGAGGCTGCGAGGAAGACAACTGCAGCTAACGACCAGGACTTTGGCATGCTCATATGATTGGACTGTAACCGCCGGGTGACAAGGGCTATTCGTTGAGGTCATTCTGAGCCGCAACGACGGCGAAGAATCTGGGGGGGGCGCGATTCCACCGCCCAGATCCTTCGCGCTCTGCGGCGCTCAGGATGACTACTGCTGCAGCCGGCGAGTCTCCGTGACGACGCCGCAGCTCTCTTTCACGTCGACGCGAAGCGCTCTCAGCGGGTCGACGTTGAGCCAGACGACGCGCTGCGCCTCGAGCGTTCGGCGGAGACGGTCGATCGCCGCGCGCAGAGTGTCGCGGCGTGAAGTGTCTTCGACTTCGCCCCACGACGACGCGAGATCTGGCCGGGGTCCGGACAGCGACCACACGAACAGCGGCACGCCGATCGCGCTGAGGTACCGGCGCACCTCGGCCGGCGTGTGAGCGCTGCGGTCACGCTCGTCGCTGACGAGGTAGACGACCGCCCGCCGGCGGCCGAGGGCCATCGCGTTCACGCCTGCGACGGCGACAGCGTCGGCGAACTGACGCGGTAGTCCGTCGACGCGGCTCACCTCGTACGGAATCGTGAGCAGCCTCACGAGGTCCGTCTTCGCAGCATCGAACTCGTTCGAATGCTCGAACAGAACTGACCGGCCTTCGTTGATTTGAGCGAACGTCTGCGACACCGGCCACATGATCTGCTCGGTCGTGTCATCGGCGAGGTACGTCCCCCGGCGGAAGACGCTGATTGCCGCCGACACCGGATCCGCAGTGAGCCGCTGCATGGCCGCGACTGCCGCCCGCGCATCGGGATCCTTCACCACCAGAACGAGAGCATTCTTCTTCTCGACCGCAGCCGTGCGCAGCGCAATCCCGTCGACGGAAAAACATCCGCCGAGCTTCTCGTCGACTCGACTCCCCGTCTGTGTGACCACAACGGGCGTCAACTCGGTCCCGGTCGAATCGGAGAATCCGCCGTTGATGACGAGCTCGCGCCGCGCGATCGTGCCGTCGTCGAAGCGCATCTCCGCCGAGACGACGTGCGGCTGCGTCCAGTCGAGCTGCGGCAGTCGCGCGCGGAACTTCGTCACGCGCAGCGAT
>DASWBH010000412.1:0-7575 GCA_036390755.1 Thermoanaerobaculia bacterium | reverse complement strand
CGGCGACCGGCGCGCGTTTTCACTTCGGCGAGATGTCGATCTCGGTTCTCTTCCGCTGGCTGCAGTTCCGGCTGATCGGGCCCGATCCGCTCGCGATCTCGCTGTGGCAGACGATGCTGCTCGCATCGATCTTCTTCCACCACTCGAACACGGACTTGACCGAGCAGCTCGATCGCGCGGTCAGCCGGGTCTTCGTCACGCCGCGGCTGCACGGCATTCATCACTCGATCGTGCGGAGCGAGACCGATTCGAACTTCGCGAGCCTATTCACGATGTGGGACATGCTGCACGATCTCTTCCGTGATGACGTGCCGCAGGACGCGATCACGATCGGTGTTCCGGCGTATCAGTCGGCGGACGATGTGACGATCGCGCGGATCCTGTCGATGCCGATGCTCGACACACGCGAGGACTGGGTCAGCCCAGCTTTTCCAGCGCTGCCCAATCCCGACGCTCCATCGCCAGCTCCGCGTTGAGGCTGTCGTGGTCGCGGAAAATCGTCGCGACCGCGGCAACACGTCCGTTCTGCCGGTAGAGCACCGTCGCGTTGAAGTCGTCGAGCGACCCGCGAACTTCCACGTTGTCCGGACGTCCGGCGAAACCGACATACGCGATGACGGCGTCGTAGTGTGCACTCCAGAAAAACGGCACGTCGTGGTACGGAGCTTTGCGGCCCGCGAGGTTGCGGCCGAGCGCCTGCCCGTGCCGCGCGGCAACGACCCAGTGCTCGACCCGGATCTTCTCGCCCGAGTCGCCGTATGGCCATCGTGCGACGTCGCCGACGGCGTACACGCCGGGCGCGCTCGTCTCGAAGTGTTCGTTGACGAGAATTCCGCGGTCGACGTTCAGCTTCGCCGCCGCGGCGATCTCGGTCGACGGCACGACGCCCGCGCCGATCACGACGAAGTCTGCCGGCACGCGCTCGCCATCGTTCAGGACCACAGCGTCGCGTTCAATCGACGCCGGGGTGCGTCCGAGGCGGAACTTCACACCTTTCGATTCGTGCAGGCGGCGAATGAAGTCGCCGACCTCACGGCCGAGGACGATCTCGAGCGGGCGCTCTTCGGGTGCGACAACCGTGACGTCGATTCCGCGCGCGCGCATCGACGCGGCGACTTCGAGGCCGATGAAGCTCGCGCCGACGACGACGGCGCGCGACGCAGAGGTGGCGCGCGCGATGATGCGCTTGCTGTCGTCGAACGTACGCAGGTAGTGGACGTGGTCCGCGTTTCCGCCGGCCAGATCGAGCCGCCGCGGCGTCGCGCCCGTCGCCAGGACGAGCGAGTCGTACGGAACCTGCTCGCCGCTCGACAGACGGATCGTCTTCTTCTGCGTGTCGACGTCCTTGACTTCGGTGCCGAGGCGCAGCTCGATCTTCCGCTCGTCGTACCACTCCTGCGGCTGCAGCGGGATCCACTCTTCCGGCGCGTTGCCGGCAAGGTAGTCCTTCGACAGATTCGGCTTGTCGTACGGAAGCGAATCCTCGCGGCTGATCAGGATGACGCGGCCGCCATATCCCTCTTTGCGGAGTGTGTTGGCTGTGAACACGCCTGCGGCACCGGCGCCGACGATGACGACTGTGCCTCCGCTCTTCGCCGCACGTGCTTGTGGTTGCGCCGGCTTTTTCTCGCGGACGAACACGCGGTCGCCTTCGCGATCCACGCGCCAGGCGTCGAGCGACCGCAGCGCCGGCGCGGCGATCGCATCGCCGGTGCGCAGGTTGAAACACGCGTGGTGCCACGGACAGCGCACCGTCTCGCCGACGACGATGCCGTCCGCGAGCGGGCCGTTGTAATGCGTACACGTCGCGCCGACAGCGAAGATCTCGTCGCCGCGCCGTGACAACAGAACGGCTTCGCCGCCGCTGTGGCCGGCAAGCATTCCGCCGTCAGGGATGTCGCTCGCCGCGATGCCGCGCGAAAGATCGGGTCCGGTGGGTTGTGCTTCTCCGCTCACGTCAATCCGCCTTGATCAGACGGAGGAATTCGGATCGCGCAATCGCGTCGGTGCGCAGAACGCCGCGCATGGCGGACGTGATCATATCGCTCTCAGGCTGCCGCACGCCGCGGCATCCCATGCAGAGATGGTGAGCGCGCACGACGACCGCGACGCCGCGGGCCTCGAGATGCGTCTCGATGGCGTCGGCGATCTCGCGCGTCAGGCGCTCCTGAATCTGCAACCGCCGCGCGAAGCACTCCACGACGCGGGCGAGCTTGCTGATGCCGACGACCTTCCCCGGAAGATAGCCGACGGACGCGTGACCGTAGAACGGCAGCAGATGATGCTCACACGTGGAGTAGAACGAGATGCCGCTGAGCACGACCATCTCGTCGCATTCTTCGTCGAATGTAGTGCCGAGAATTTCGGCTGGATCTTCCGAGTAACCGGCTGTCATCTCGCGCCATGCACGCACGACGCGCGCAGGCGTGTCGAGAAGTCCGTCACGCGAAGGATCCTCGCCGACGAAACGGAGAATGGTCGCAACCGCCTCTTCCGCCGCGTCGTCGCTGATGAACGACTGGCGTGCCACCGCAGACTCACCAAACCGCATGCACGTTCTCCTTCGAACCCAATCGAAGGATTAGATGCGGCGGATGGCGTGGCGTGACATCCCGTCATTCTGAGCGCCGCAGAGCGCGAAGAATCTGGGCGGTGGGTGTCCGTTCCACCGCCCAGATTCTTCGCCGTCTTCGCGGCTCAGAATGACGGCGTCTTCGCGGCTCAGAATGACCGGCGAAGCGGGTCGAGACGGCGATCGTCGGGAGCCGTTTCGTTTTCACCGGAGAATTCTTCGTAGTCTTCGAACGGCTGCGGCTGATCGATGACCACTTCCTCGTCGTCGAGCGGGTCCGTGGCACTCCCGCCGAGGCGGACGCCGCGACCCTCATCGCCGTCGATACCACCTGAGTCGATCTTCTGGCGTTTCATGAATCGCATGCCATAAATAACTGCAACGGCTGTACCGTATGCGTGCGATCGAAGCAGCTGGCGAGCCGTCAACAGATGAGAGCGCCACGATTGCGACGCTTCGACTGCCACCGCCCATCCTTCGCCGTCCTCGCGGGTCAGGATGACTCGAGCAGCGCTGCGTGCGCGAAGTTGCCGACGACGGCAGGACGCAGGTGCCAGATCTCCCGCGCGTACTGCGTGATTGTCCGGTCGGACGAGAACTTGCCCACGCGCGCGATGTTCAGGAGCGACTTGCGCAGCCACGAGGTGCGGTCGCGATAGACCACGTCCACGCGCTCCTGCGCGTCGATGTACGACTGCAGATCGGCGATGTGCACATACTGGTCGCGCGTCGAGAGAATTTTCGCGAGCAGGGGCCGGAACAGATCCTTGTCGCCGCGTGCGAAGTGCCCCGACGCGATCGAGTCGATGACACGCGCCAGATGGCGGTTCTGGTTGAGGTATGTCTGCGGATCGTAGCCGCGCGCGAGCAGGTCGAAGACTTCCTCCGCGCGCAGGCCGAAGATGAAGATGTTGTCCTCGCCGACCTCGTCGCGGATCTCGATGTTCGCGCCGTCGAGCGTGCCGATCGTCAGGGCCCCGTTGAGCGCGAGCTTCATGTTGCCGGTGCCCGACGCCTCCTTGCCCGCGGTCGAGATCTGCTCCGACAGTTCCGCCGCCGGCATGATCGCCTCGGCCAGCGACACTCGGTAGTCGGGCAGGAACACGACTTTGATCAGATCGCGCGTGCGGGGGTCGGCGTTGATCACCTCGCCGATCGAGTGAATGAGCTTGATGATCAGCTGCGCCGTGAAGTATCCGGGCGCCGCTTTGCCAGCGAAGAAGAACGTGCGCGCGTGCAGCGGAGGCACCCCGTCTTCGACGATGCTCCAGTAGCGATGCACGATGTGCAGCGCGTTCAGAAGCTGCCGCTTGTACTCGTGCAGCCGCTTCACGTGGACGTCGAACATCGACAACGGATCTACCGCCGTGCCGGTCAGCTCCTTGGCGAGCCGCGCCAGCGCGACTTTGTTGCGTCGCTTCACGGCCTCGAGCCGGTCGAGCAGCGACGCGTCGTCCGCAAACATCTCCAGCTGGCGCAGCTGCTCGAGATCGGTGATCCATCCGTCGCCGATGTACTTCGTCATCAGCGCGGAGAGCGGTTTGTTCGCGTGCAGAAGCCAGCGTCGCGGCGTCACGCCGTTCGTCTTGTTGTTGAAGCGATCGGGATACAGCCGATGAAACTCGGGCGCGAGCGTCGTCGTGACGAGCTTCGAGTGCAGCTCCGCGACGCCGTTCACCGAATGGCTGCCGGCCATCGCCAGGTTCGACATGTTGACCAGATTGCCCTCGAAGATCGAGATGTGCTGCTGCATCTGGATATCGCCGGGGAACCGCCGCTCCGCCTCGGCCAGCAGCCGGCGGTTGATCTCCTGGATGATCTGCAGATGCCGCGGCACGACCTTCGTCATCAGGTCGAGCGACCATCGTTCGAGCGCCTCCGGCAGCAGCGTGTGGTTCGTGTAGCCGAGTGTGTCGACGGTGATCGCCCACGCTGATTCCCACGGCATGCACTCCTCGTCGACGAGCACGCGCATCAGCTCCGCGACCGTGATCGCGGGATGCGTGTCGTTCATCTGGATCGCGACTTTCGACGCGAACTGATCGAAGGAGTCGTGCGAGTCCTTGTAGCGCTTGATGATGTCCCGCACCGAGCACGCGACGAGGAAATACTCCTGCAGCAGGCGCAGCTCGCGCCCCGACGCCACGACGTCGGACGGATACAGAATCTTCGAGATCGCCTCGGTCGCGATCTGCCCCTGCACGGCGCGGATGTAATCGCCGCTGTTGAAGATGCCGACGTCGAAGTCGTCCGACGATCGCGCGCTGAACAGACGGAGGAAATTCACCGTCCGCCCGCCGTATCCGACGATCGGCATGTCGTGCGGCACGCCGATCAGCATTTTGAAATCGACCCACTTGGGCGCGTACGCGCCTTTCGCGTCGTGCTGATGCGCGATCGTGCCGTAAACCGGAATCGTCACGGCGTCGTCGAGCCGCTGGATGAGCCACGGCGATCCGCCGATCACCCACTTGTCCGGCTTCTCATGCTGGTAGCCGTTGACGAACGTCTGCTTGAAAAGGCCGAACTCGTAATTGATGCCGTAGCCGAAGCCGGGGTAGTCGAGCGTCGCCAGCGAATCGAGGAAGCACGCGGCGAGACGGCCGAGGCCTCCGTTGCCGAGCGCCGCATCGGGCTCGAGGGACTCGAGCTCTTCGAGGTCCTCGCCGAGATCGCCGACGAGCGCGCGGGCCTGATCGTACACGCCGAGGTTGATGAGGTTGTTGCCCAGCGAGCGTCCCATGAGGAACTCCACCGAGAGGTAATAGATGCGCTTCGCGTCCTGCTCACGATAGCGGCGCTCGCTTTCGCGCATGGCATCGAGCAGCGGCCCCCGCACCGCGACGGACAGCGCGACAAGCCGTTCGCGATGCGACGAATCGCGCCACAGGCGACCCTTCGAGTAGCGGAGATACAGCTCGATGCCTTCGCGGAGCGAGACGTAGCCGCGGTCGGGTTCGGGTTCGGAAGAGGTCGAGCGAACCATGGTTTACGCGGCGCGAACTCCGAACTTTGACGCAACGTCCACGATCGCGCTGATCGCACGATCGAGGTGCTCGCGCGTGTGCGCGGCGCTGATCTGACATCGCAGGCGCGCCGCGCCCTGGGGCACGACGGGGAAACCGAAGCCGGAAACGTAGACGCCGCGGTCGAGCAGCTCGGCCGACATCGCGATCGCCTTCGCCGTGTCGCCGATGATGATCGGTACGATCGGGTGAATGCCTTCGCGGACCGTGATGCCGTTCGACGTCAGCTGACGGCGGAAGTACATCGTGTTCTCGCGCAGCTTCGTGACGAGACTCGTGTCTTTCTGCAGCAGATCGAGCGCGGCAATCGAGCCCATCACGACTGCCGGCGGAAGCGTGTTCGAGAACAGGTACGGACGCGATTTCTGGCGAAGGTACTCCACCAGCACTCGCGGTCCGGTCGTGAATCCGCCGTGCGAGCCGCCGAGCGCCTTGCCGAGCGTCGACGTGTAGGCATCGATCTTCCCGAATACGCCAAGCTCCTCCGCCGTCCCGCGGCCGCTCCTGCCCAGAACGCCGGTGCCGTGCGAGTCGTCGACGACGAGGAACGCATTGAACTCGCGGGCCAGCGACACCATCTCCGGCAGCGGCGCCAGCGAGCCCTCCATCGAGAAAACGCCATCGGTCATGATCACGCGGTTGCGCGCGTCGCCAGTGCTCTCGAGCGCGCGGCGCAGATCGCTGATGTCGCGATTCTTGTAGCGCTCCTTGCGCGCCTTGGACAGGCGCATGCCGTCGATGATCGACGCATGATTGAGCTCGTCGGTCACGATGGCGTCGTTCTCCTGCGCGATCGTCTGGAACAGACCTTCGTTCGCGTTCCAGCACGACCCGTACAGGATCGCGTCCTCGGTGGCGAAGAACCCGGCGATGCGACGCTCGAGCTCGTGGTGGATCGTCTGCGTGCCGCAGATGAATCGAACGGATGCGAGTCCGTAGCCGTAATCGCGCTCCGCCTTCTCGGCGGCATGCACGATGTCAGGGTGGTCGGCGAGTCCGAGGTAGTTGTTCGAGGTCAGCATGATGACCTCGCCCTTGCCTTCGACTTCGACGACGGGTCCCTGCGGACCTTTCAACGGCAGCTCGCGTTTGAGAGTGCCGGACGAGGTCATCTGCTCGAGCTCGGCGGCGAGCATGGACAGCAATGACATGGTTCTCCTGAGAGCTGACGGCTGAGAGCTGAAATACCTACTCGTTATCGTACGTGAGATCGCGCCGGAAGCAGCGCTGGTTCTCGAGATCGAAGACGACGCACGATTCGATCGGCCGCGAGTACACGTGCATGCTGACCGCCGGCTGCTTCCACTCGGCCAGATTGCGGATGCGGTGAATCGTCTGCGTCTTGTCGACGGTGTTCAGCGGACCGCCCGGCACGACGAGCTCGGTATTCTGCTGCTCCATTTGGATCTCGGTCGCACCGGCGAGACAGTCGATGCCGACGACCTGCTCGTTCTCCGGCTTGTTGCAGCTGATCTTGTGGTAATTCTCGACGACCAGCCGCCCTTCGATCATCGTCATCCAGCCCAGCTGGCCGTTGTGCGTGTGCAGCGGTGTGATCGCGCCGACGGGCCAGCAGATCAGCATCACTTCGATCAGGTCGCTGCGGTAGATCTTGTTGCGGGTGTGGCGGTCCGGCAGCCAGTGCTTATAGCGGTCGAGATCCTGGTGGCGAATCTCATACGCGACGAGATAGTCGTAGATCTTCTGCTTTGTGATCAGCCCTTCGGAGAGCCGCTTGATGCCCTCGACGAACTGCTCGACCGGCACGGGCGCAGGGGAGTAAATCGGCTTCGGAACTGCGGTCGCTGTGGTTGAGTCCATGCCTCTGCCCTCCGGTGCAATATAGCACCGCGAAGCCGAGCAATTTCCACACCCCGCTGGGATAGACTCCGCGTTCTCAACAATTAAGGAGGAAGTATGAGAAAGGCCCTCGGCGCAGGCTGTCTACTCCTCATTTCCCTCTCCGCGGCCGGACAG
>DASWBH010000411.1:0-3301 GCA_036390755.1 Thermoanaerobaculia bacterium | reverse complement strand
GAGTGGTGCTCGCGCACGGTGATGATCGACGGCGTCGGCGTGACGGATTGGACGAGCGGTCCGGGTTTGTCTTCCGTCGTGAACGTCAGCGTCGCTTCGACTTCGGTGTTCTTCGGAAACGCTTTCGTGCGATCGAGGTAGATCGCGCTCCGCGTATCGTCGAGTTTGTACGTGCCCTGCTTCGCGTCCTTCAGGCGCTGGATCACGCCATGCGCGTCGCGGAGGAAGAACGATGTCGCGTCGACCATGACATGACCGTTCTCACTCGACTCGACCTTGAATCCGCCGAGGACAGACTGCGCGAACGATTCTTCGACGGCGCGGCGCTCATTCGCGTCGGGCGTGATCGCGCGATACCGGTCGTTGAGCTGGACGAGAAGCACCTTCGGACCGATTCGCTCGAATCGGACGACGCGCGTGTCGGAGAGCTCGCCGCGATCGAGACCGACGGGATTCGATCCGAGTCCGGCGGGGAGTCCGGTCTGGTAGAGAAACTCTTCGCCGAAGCGCGAGATCTCCATGTACAGCTTTCCATCGGCGTCATCCCAGTAGAGCGGGATGAAGCCGTCGATCTTTTTCAGAGGCGTTTGCGCGTAGGACGGAAGGGCGAGGAACAGCAGAAGAAGTGCGAGACGTTTCACGCGGCAGATTCTATGTGTCTGCCCTCTCCCGGAGCGGGAGAGGGTGGCGCGAAGCGCCGGGTGAGGGCCCCTCATCCGCGGCTTCGCCGCACCTTCTCCCCGCTGCGCGGGGCGAAGGGAGACGGGGTTTAGCCCTGGTATCGCGCCATCGCGCAGTCGACGATGTCGCCGATCATGCGCGTGTACGTGCGCTCGCTGCCGCGGGCGGCCATCGCGAACTCGGCGCCCTTGGTCAGCCACGGATTCGGATTCGCCTCGATCACGTAGATCGTGCCGTCCTTGGCGAGGCGCATGTCAATGCGGCCATAGTCGCGCAGCTTGAGCGCGCGGTACGTCGTCTTCGCCGCTTCCTGCAGCCGCTTCGTCGTCTCCTCGTCAATTCCCTCGGCGAGGACGGATTTGGTCACGCGATACGCTTCGCTGTCGCGATCGAACTTCACTTCGCGCCCGGCAATTTTCGGCGTGTCTGCGGGCAGCTTCGAGAGGTCGAGCTCGATCAGCGGCAGGGCTTCCGGCGGATCGTTGCCGAGGATCGCGGCGTAGATTTCGCGGCCTTCGATGTACTCCTCGATGAGCACCGGCACGCCTTCGAACTGCTCTTGCAGCGCGTGGATGCGCTCCATCAGCTCCTTCACGGAGTCGACGACTGAATCCGAGTCGATGCCGATCGATCCGTCCTCCGAGACCGGTTTCACGATCAGCGGGAACTTGATGTCGTGCGCGTAATCGACGCGGCCCTTGTGCACGACCGCGGAGAACGGCGTCTTGATGCCGTGGAACTCGATGATCTTTTTCGCGAGCGCTTTGTCCTGGGCGAGGAGAAGTCCGTGCGGACCGGAGCCGGTGTACTTGACGCCGACCAGCTCGAGATACGCCGGGATGTGCAGGTCCTTGGAGTCGTCGCCGCCGTACGAGTCGACGAGGTTGAAGACGAGATCGGCGTCGTTGCGGGCGACGGCGAACAGCGAGGCGTCGCGTCCGTCGAGCTCGATGTATTTCGGCTCATGTTCGAGTTTCTCGAGCGCCGTGAAGATCTGCTCGCGATCGAGCTTCGGCCGCCTCCGCCTCCGCCCGGCCGCGATGTCCGCGTTTTCGCCCGGGTAGTCTTCGGTGTCTTCGCGTTGTTCGTAAAGAACGCCGACTTTCATACCTCGCCCCCGCCCTTCTCCTTCTTCTTCGGCATGCGCCGCGCCGTGAAGAAGTTCATCGCGAGCGTCGTGGTGTAGACCGTCAACTCGACGATCTGTTCGCGCTCGTTCTTCTTGTCGACAACAAGATCGAGCTCGTCGACCTTCCGGATGATCGCTTCGACGAGCGATTTCACCAGCGGACGGCGCACGCCCGTCCAGTAGCTGACCTTGTCGACGATCTCCTTGCGATGTTCAGCGACGACCTCCGACGCCTTCTGCTGCCGCTCCGGTTCCACGAGCTCTACGTTCTCGAAGATATCGTCGAGATCGACATCGAGCGCGAGATCGGCGATCGCTTTCGATTCGTCGCGCGCGGTCTCGCGATAGAAGTCCTCGATCGTCTCCTCCATGTCCTCGACCGTGAAGTCGGTCTCGCCCAACGGCCGAAGGGGAGGGACGGGACCGAATTCGTGCGCGATGCGATCGACGTACTGCAGCTTCTTCAGCGCCGGCCAGTTCTTGTACTTCTCGCGCCACTTCGATCGCGGCGTGAGCCATACGGCGAACGTCTCGGCGAAGTCCTCATCAGGGTGTTTCTGCGCGTACCACCCTTCGAGATGCCGCACGTAATGACGCGAGAACGGCACGAAGCTGTAGTGATCGCGGTAGGGGCGGCGAAACGGCCCGAAGATCTCGCGCCACTCGTCGGTCTTGTACAACTCGTACGCGTAGTTGAACGCGTGACCGGACTCATGGCGCATGTAGCGCATGATGTCGCGCTCGTTCTCGAGGTCGTTGACCGAGCTCTCGATTGCGCCGACTCGCGGATCGGCCAGGTAAAACGGCACTCCGATCACCGGCTCCTCGGATGGGCAGCCCCACTCGCTCGTCAGGTAGAACGCGGGACGGAAATGCTGGAGCCCTTTGGCCTCGAGCTCCTTGAACAGCTGCTCCACGTAACGCTCGATCGGAGAGCCTTCGAGCTTCAGTCCGAGCTCTTTGATCGGAACGGGGAGGAGGTCGTGAACGTCGCCCGGAGTTTTCTCGAACATAGTTGGAGATTCGGGATTCGCGATTCGGTGAATTCCGGGGCTGCCGAACTCCGAACCCCGAACTCCGAACCCCGAATCGCGAATCTCGATTCTCAAGTGTAACAATGTGCGTCCCATGACTTCGTTCGCGATTCCGCAGCATCCGGTGAAGACGACCGACAAGACCTTTGCGGAGCTCGGATTGAGCGCCGCGATTCTCGGTGTGCTGCGCAAAATCGGGTTTCAGAATCCGACGCCGATCCAGGCCGCGGTGATTCCGCTGGCGCTGGCCGGGCGCGATCTCATCGGTCTCGCGCAGACCGGTTCCGGCAAGACTGCGGCATTCGCGTTGCCGCTCGCCGAGCGGCTGACGCACGGCCGCGGCGTGCGCGGGCTGATCCTCTCGCCGACGCGCGAGATTGCGCTGCAGACCAAAGCGTTCCTCGACGTCTTCGGCGTCGATCACAACCTGAACACAGCGTGCGTGATCGGCGGCGTG
>DASWBH010000410.1:0-1556 GCA_036390755.1 Thermoanaerobaculia bacterium | reverse complement strand
ATCTCGCCTTCCACGCTCGACCGCGCGCTGGCCGAGGATTGGTTCCACCGGTTCGAAGGCGCGGGACTCGACGGCGTGATGGCGAAGCGACTCGATGCACCGTACCGCGCCGGCGAGCGGACGATGATCAAGGTGAAACATCGCCGCACGGCCGATTGCGTCGTGGCCGGATTCCGCTGGCACAAGAACGGACCCGGCACGATGATCGGCTCCCTCCTCCTCGGACTCTACGACGACGAAGAACGGCTGCATCACGTCGGTGTGACCGCGGCGTTCACGACGGCGATGCGCAAGCAGCTCGTCGAAGAGCTCGCGCCGTTGCGCGTCGGTGCGCTCGAGAATCATCCGTGGTGCGACTGGGCCGAGGCGCAGGCGGAAGCGGATGCGAAGGGCCAGCGCTTGCCCGGTGCGGCGAGCCGCTGGAATCGCGGAAAGGACTTGAGCTGGGAGCCGCTCCGGCCGGAGCGCGTCGTCGAAGTTGCGTTCGACCACATGCAGGGCACGCGGTTTCGGCACGCGGCGCATTTCGTCCGATGGCGTCCGGACAAGCCGCCGGAGGACTGCCGCTACGATCAGCTCGAAGTCACGCCGGCTTACGAGCTGGAGCGCATCTTCTCCCAGGGATCGTAATCGGGATCGGGTGCTTCCTCTTCCGGTCGATCCTTCTCCGGAACGTGACGCAGATTCACGCGAATGCGCGTCCAGGTGCTGGAGCGGCCGCGCATCGCGTCGACGAGCACGTCATCCACTTCGAGCTTCTTTGCCGCTTTCGGGTGGCGCTTCTTCCATCGTTCGAGCCCTTCGAGCGCGTCGTCCTTGTATCGCGCCTTCGCCACTGTGATCAGCGGCTGCCTGGGCTGACGTCCTCCGCCTTTGCGCCGCGATGGCGCGACGCGCGGCGGCTCGTCGCGCTGCTTTCGATAGTGCGGCGGCCACGGTGCGTCGCCGAGGCCTGCCGCTTCCTGCGCGGCGGAGAGCTCGAGGAGCTTGTCGAGCGATCCAGCGGCTTTGTCGATTCCTGCCGACGCGTCGCCGCGCTGGGCGAATCGTTTCGGTGCCGTGACGAGCGTGAACTCCGCGGGATCCACGTCCGCGACTTCGTCCCACTCGAGCGGCATCGACACGCGCGCGTCGGGCGTCGGCCGGACCGACCACGCCGACGAGACGGTGCGGTCCTTCGCGTTCTGGTTGTAGTCGATGAAGACGCCGTGGCGCTCTTCTTTCCACCACTTGCTCGTGGCGATCTCGGGCGCTCGGCGCTCCACCTCGCGCGCGAGAGCCAGCGCGGCGCGGCGCACCTGATCGAACGTCCACTTCGGTTTGAGGCGCACGTTCACGTGCATGCCGCGCGAGCCGGAGGTCTTCGGCCAGCCGCGCAGCTTGCACTCGTCGAGCACTTCCTTTGCGAGCAGGGCCACGCGCCTGACGTCATCGAAGCTCACGCCCGGACCGGGATCGAGGTCGACGCGAAGCTCGTCGGGATGATCGAGATCGTCGGCGCGAACCGGATGCGGATTCAGGTCGATGCATCCGAGGTTCACGATCCAGAGCAGTTG
>DASWBH010000409.1:0-2445 GCA_036390755.1 Thermoanaerobaculia bacterium | reverse complement strand
GGTGCTTCTGCGCCGGGCCGCTGACCTCGGCGGCGAATCGATATCTGTCGCCAGTCGTCACCCGGTGCACGAGATCGAGCCCGCTCATCGACGGCGCGCGCCGCACTTCGGCGAGCAGCTCGCCGGTCGGTCGCGACTCGGTCGTGATCATGCCGCGCATCGCCCCTTCGTTGCGGATCTTGCGCGTGAGCGCGCGCGTGTCGAGGCCGGCAATCGCAGCGATGCGATGCTGTTCGAAGTACGCGCCGATCGACATCTCCGAATGCGCGCTCGACGGCTCCGCAATCGCGTCGCGAACGACAAAACCGGCGACCTGCGGCCCCGCGCTCTGCGCCACCGCGAGCTCCACGCCGTAGTTGCCGATGTGCGGGTATGTCATCACCACGATCTGGAAGCGATACGACGGATCGGTCGAGATCTCCTGATACCCGGTCAGCGAGGTGTTGAAGACGACCTCGCCGATCGAGGTGTCGGCCGATCCGAACGATTCGCCTTCGTACACGGTTCCGTCTTCGAGGATGAGGCGTGCGGCGGGCATTGGCGGCGAGTCGATTATACGGGCTTACTCGTGGCGAAGAGCTTCGATCGGATCGAGCCGCGCCGCGCGCGAGGCCGGGATGATCGTGGCGAGGAACGACACGATCAGCGAGAACACCGCGATGACGGACAGGTCGCGCACCCGCGTCACGAACGGGATCGACGACACGAAATACACCTCGGCGATCTCCTGCGGGAACGAGACGAGCCGGAACCGCGTGATGATCCAGCAGATGATCACTCCGAGGATCAGCCCGGCGGCCGTGCCGATGAGGCCGACGATCGAGCCGTACCACAGGAAGATCCGGCGCACGCTCTTCTGCTCCGCGCCCATCGACGTCAGGATGCCGATCTCTTTTCGTTTCTCGTGCACGGTCATGATCAGCGTCGAGACGATGTTGAACGTCGAGACGAACACGATCAGCCCGATCACGATGAACAGAACGAGCTGCTGGATCGCGAGCATCGAGAACAGTTGCCGGTTCATGTCGCGCCAGTCGCTCACGGCGTAGCGGTGATCCGTCCGCCGGGCGATGTCGGCGACCACGCGCGAGAGATCGGCGCCGTCGCCAAGCTTCACTTCGACGAGGTTCGCGGCGTCCGTCGATCCGAGGAGCTGCTGGGCGTCGTGAAGGTCGAGGAACATCCAGCGCGCGTCGTATTCGTAGAAACCGGTCTCGAACACGTTCGTCACGACGAACGACGCCGTCCGCGGCAGAAAGCTGCCCGCGCGCTCCGTCGGAACCGTGACGCTCACCGACATGCCCGGCCGCACGCCCAGCTTCACCGCCAGATACTTCCCGACTGTGATCCCGTGCTCCCCTTCCGGCGTGCGGAATCCGGCCCGGCCGATGATCTTGGCGAGCATCTGCGAACTGCGCGCACGCGCCGGCTCGATTCCCTTGATCATCACCTCGGAGCCGGTGGTGTTGCGCTCCGTCGTCACGACCGCCTGTTGAAAGACGACCGGCGAAGCCTCGGCGACGCCCGGCGTGCCACGGACGATCGACAGCAGCGCGTCCGGATCGTTGATTGGTCCGCCCACCGAGTAGACGAACACCTCTGCATTTCCGCCGAGAAGTTTGCGCTGCAGGTCGCGGCGATAGCCGGTCATCAGCGCCATCGAGATCACGAGCGCCATCACGCCGATGACCAGCCCGAACACCGACACCGCCCCGACAGCCGACACGAGCGCGTCAGTCGGGCGGCGGAGGTAGCGCCAGGCGATGCGGCGGGGCAGGCTCATATGTCCTCGGTCCTCGGTCCTCGGTCCTCGGTTTGGTCCGAGGTACACTCCAGATCCCACACGGCCGGTCGCGCTCGCGACTCTCCCTCCACATCAACTACATGGCGAATTATCGAAATCTCGAAGTGTGGCAACTCAGTCGTGTCCTCACGAAGAACATCTACGGACTCACAACGGCATTCCCGCGCTCAGAAGTGTTCGGCTTGAGCGCTCAGCTGCGGCGTGCCGCTGTCTCAATCATGTGCAACATAGCAGAAGGTCAGGGTCGCTGGTCCGCGCGCGATCAGTGCAACTTCTACATCGTCGCACGGGGTTCACTCCTCGAGATCGAGAGCGAACTATTCATTGCCGCCGATGTCGAATACATCACAGCAGAAAAACTCGAAGAGCATTTGAATCAGACCGAAAAGATCGGCCGCAAACTCACCGGTCTGATCCGGAGCACTCGCGATCGTTGAACCGAGGACCGAGGACCGAGGACCGAGGACCGAGGACCGAGGACCGAGGACGTAGAATTCGCCCCGATGAAACGCTCCTTCGTCCTGCTGCTCCTCATCGCGTCTGCAGCACTCGCGCAACCGGCCCCTTCCGACTTCCTGAAGATGAACATCGGCGCGGATCGCGTCCTCGCCGATTACCGGCAGATCGTCTCGTATCTGCGC
>DASWBH010000408.1:0-20941 GCA_036390755.1 Thermoanaerobaculia bacterium | reverse complement strand
GTGCGCCGTCTGTACAACGACAAGATCCTGGCCGGATTCGCAGGCTCCGCTGCCGACGCGTTCGCGCTCTTCTCGCGCTTCGAGCAGAAGCTCGAGGAGTATCGCGGCAACCTGGAACGATCGGTGGTCGAGCTGGCCAAGGACTGGCGGCTCGACAAGTACCTGCGGCAGCTGCAGGCCTTCCTCGTCGTCGCGAACAACGAGAAGGCCTTTCTCCTCTCCGGCACGGGCGACCTCATTCAGCCGGACGACGGGATCCTGGCCATCGGATCGGGCGGCTCGTTCGCGCTCGCCGCCGCGCGTGCGCTGATGAAGCACACGCCGATGACGGCGAAGGAAATTGCCGAGGAGTCGCTGAGGATCGCGTCGGGGATCTGCATCTACACGAACGACAACATTACGGTCGAAACACTTTAGCCATGGTCATTCAACTTGCCGGTCAGATCGAGGAGCTCACCGCCGAACGGCTGACGCCGCGCGAGATCGTGCGCGAGCTCGACAAGTACATCGTCGGACAGAACGCCGCAAAGCGCGCGGTTGCCATCGCTCTGCGCAACCGGTGGCGGCGGCAGCAGCTCCCGTCCGATCTGCGCGAGGAGATCGCGCCGAAGAACATCATCATGATCGGCCCGACCGGCGTCGGCAAAACCGAGATTGCCCGCCGGCTGGCCCGCCTCACCCGCTCGCCGTTTCTGAAGATCGAAGCGTCGAAGTTCACCGAAGTCGGGTACGTCGGGCGCGATGTCGAGTCGATCGTGCGCGACCTCACCGAGCTCGGCGTCAAGCTCGTGAAAGAAGAGAAGAACCGCAGCGTCCGGGATCTCGCCGTGCGCAACGCGCGCGAGAGAATCCTCGACATCCTTCTGCCGGATTCCCGTCGCGCCGCTCCGCGTCCGGCGTTCGTCGCGCCCGGCGCGGACGAAGGCACCGACACCCGCGCGAAAATGGCGGCGTGGCTCGACGAGGGACGTCTCGAGGAGCGCGAGATCGAGATCGACGTCAAAGAGCAGGGCTTCCCGTCCTTCGAGATCTTCACGCCGCAGGGCGTTGAAGAGATGGGCGTGAACGTGAAGGACATGCTCCCGGGCCTCTTCGGCGGCCGTTCGAAACGGAAGAAGATGCGCATCGGCGAGGCGCGCGAGATCCTCATCGCCGAAGAGGCGGAAAAACTCGTCGACCAGCAGAACGTCTCGCGCGAGGCGATCGACCGCGTCGAGCAGAGCGGCATCGTTTTTCTCGACGAGATCGACAAGATCGCCGGAAGGCAGCAGGCCTCGCACGGTCCCGACGTCTCGCGCGAGGGCGTGCAGCGCGATCTGCTGCCGATCGTCGAGGGCACGACCGTGAACACGAAGTACGGCATGGTGCGGACCGATCACATCCTGTTCATCGCCGCTGGAGCGTTCCACGTCTCGAAGCCTTCGGATCTGATCCCCGAGTTACAGGGCCGCTTCCCCATCCGCGTCGAGCTCGAGTCGCTCACCGAAGATGACTTCGTGCGCATCCTTCGCGAGCCCAAGAACGCTCTGACAATGCAGTACGTGAAGTTGCTCGAGACCGAAGGCGTGACCCTGCGCTTTGCGGAAGACGCGCTCGCGGAGATCGCGCGTTATGCGGCAATCGTCAACGAGAAGACCGAGAACATCGGCGCGCGCAGGCTGCACACGATCCTCGAGCGCCTCCTCGACGAGATCTCGTTCGAAGCGAGCGACATGCGCGGCGTGGAGCTGACCATCGACGCGCCGTACGTGCAGCGCGTGCTCGCCGATATCGTGAAGAACGAGGACCTCTCGCGGTACGTGCTGTAGCTAACCGTGCGCGAGCGGCTCCGTCGAAACTGCATGCGCCGCCTCCTCGCCTGCGCGTTGCTCGCAGCCTCGTGCGCAACCGCGCCGCATCCGACGCGCGTCGACGTTCGCGTCGTCACCGACGAAGCGGATGCGGTGCTGAACATCCTCGACAAACGCGCCGCCAAACAGGCGATCGCCGAGGCCGACTGGCAGCGCCTGTTCGCGAGCGAAGGATTCGTCCGGCTCGAGAAACGCGAAAAGTCACTGAAACGCGAGTTCGGCGAGGAGACGATCCGCAAGTTCGTTCTCTCCGACGAGCTGCTCGCAAAACGACCGATGCTCGCTCGCATTCTCGCGGACTGGAAGCACGCCGACCTCACCGCGGCGGCGCAGCGCGCGCTCGCTTACCTGCCGCCCAACGCGACCATTCGCGCGAAGATTTACCCGGTCATCAAGCCGGCGACGAACAGCTTCGTGTTCGAGCTCGACACCGATCCGGCGATCTTCAAATACATCGAAGACGAGCCTCGAGACGAGTTCGAGCGGACGATGTCGCACGAGCTGCACCACGTCGGCTTCAGCGTCTGCTCGGAAGACAACGGCTCGCTTCCGCCGAACATCCGCCGCGCCGTGAATTGGATCGGTGCATTCGGCGAAGGCTTCGCCGTGCTCGCCGCCGCCGGCGGTCCTGATCAACCTCCGCAAGCGCGCTATCTCAACGTGTGGACCGAGGAGATGGCGAAGCTCGACCCCAATTTCCGCGCCGTCGATTCCTTCCTGCTCGACGTCGCTGAGGGCCGCCTGTCCGAAGAGGCAACGCAGGAAAAGGCCTTCACGTTCTTCGGCATGCTCGGCCCGTGGTACACCGTCGGCTGGAAAGTCGACACTGTCATCGAGAAGGCCCTCGGACGCGAAGTGCTGATCGATGCGATGTGCCATCCGCAGAAGCTGCTGGCGACGTATAGCCGCGCCGCGGATCTCTACGAACGGGGCACGGGCGAGAAACTCCCGCGCTGGTCGGCGCGCCTCGTCGAGCTGGTCAGCGCGCCCTAGCTGATCGTCTTCTGGAATGCGCGAGCGCTCGCGGCGATCAGCACGACCGAGATCGCGATGAGCGAGAGCACGGGTTGCCAGAGATCGTTGAAGTCCGCGCCCCGGATGACGATGCCGCGCGCGATCTGGATGAAGTGCGTGGCCGGCAGGAAATGCGCGAACACGCGCAGGGGCGCAGGCAGCGACGCGAGCGGGAAGATGTAGCCCGACAGAAGAATCGACGGCAGCATGATGCCCATCGCCATCTGCATCGCTTCCATCTGCGTATTCGCGCGCGACGAGATCAGCAGGCCGAATGACAGCAGCGCCATCAGATACACGGACGACAGGACGAGCAGCAGCACGACGCTTCCGAGAATCGGTACACCGAAGAGGAACCGCATCAGGATCAGCACGAGGATCAGCGTCGTGTACGCGACGCCGAGGTACGGAAGGATCTTGCCGAGGACGACGGCGAGCGGTGAGACGGGTGTGACCATCAACTGCTCGAGCGTTCCACGCTCGCGCTCCTTCACGATCGCGAACGCCGAGAGGATCGTTCCCGAGAACGTCAGGAGGATGGCGATGAGCCCGGGAATCAGCAGGTTCGCGCTGCGCATGTCGGGGTTGAACATCATGATCGGATGTACGTCGATGAGCGGCCTCTGACCCGTCCGTTCGATCAGTTTCCGGATCGCATCCTGCAGCACGACGCCGTTTGCCGCCGCCAGCGCCTGGTTCGCCACGCTCGAGTCGGAGCCGTCGATCAGCACGAGCACGTTGGCGCTGCGTCCGGCGACCACGTTCCGCGCGTAGTCGGGCGGAATCTCCACGGCGACCTGCGCGCGCCCGGAGACGATCGTCTTCTGGAGCTCGGCGCGCGAATGCGCCACACCGACGATCTTCAGATACGACGTGGCCTCGAGCTGATCCTCCAGCTGACGGCTTTCCTGCGTCCGGCTCTGGTCGAAGACGACCGTCGGAATGTTCCTCGCGTTCATGTCGATCACGCCGAAGAGGATCAGCTCGAGCGTGGGCACCATGATCGAAAAGAGCAGCGTCGTGCGGTCGCGCATCATCTGCGTGAGCTCTTTGCGAAAGATGGCGACGAATCCGTTCATTCGCGGCCTCCTGCCATCGCGGCGCGCGCCGCTTCGACTTCCTTCCCGCGCGTTTCGGTGAGCTGAACGAACACATCCTCCAGCGTCGGCGCGATCTCGCGCACGGTGACGTCGGTGATGCCGAACGCCTCGAGGTCATGCTCGACCTTCGCATCGGACACGCTGGCGTCGACGAGGAGGTGCAGCGAGGTCCCGAAGATCGTCGCCGCGCGCACGTACGGCAGCGTGCGTGCGGACTTCATCAGCATGGCCACACCTTCGCGGCATTCGGCCTGCACGCGTCTCGTGCCCGGCGGCGTCACCTCGTCGAGCTGCTTCAACTCCTCCGGATGTCCGCCGATGATCAGACGCGACAGGTAGAGGTACGCGACCGTGCCGCAGCGCTCGGCCTCGTCCATGTAGTGCGTCGTGACGAACATCGTGACGCTCTCGGCCGCGAGTCCGAAGAGCAGGTCCCACAGCTCGCGTCGCGCGACGGGATCGATGCCCGCGGTCGGCTCGTCCAGAAAGAGAACGCGCGGCCGATGCATCAACGCGGCAGCGAGCGCGAGCCGTTGGCGCCACCCGCCTGACAGCGCGCCCGCGAGACGGTCGCGATACGGCGCGATGTGCGTCAGGTTGATCGCCCACTCCTTCCGCTCGCGGCGATCGGCACCCTTGAGCCGATAAATCGAGCTGAAGAAATCGAGGTTCTCGTCGACGGTGAGATCGCGATACAGCGAGAACGCCTGCGATACGTATCCGATGTGCTGCCGGACGAGCTCTCCTTCACGCTCGACGTCGTAGCCGTCGACCGTCGCATGTCCCTCGGTCGGCTCCAGGAGCCCGCAGAGAATGCGGATGAGCGTCGACTTGCCGGACCCGTTCGGCCCGAGGAGTCCGTAGATCTCGCCACGCGGAACCTGCAGGGTGACGCGGTCGAGCGCGCGGAAATGACCGAAGTCGCGCGACACGCTCTGCACGTCGATGCCGATCTCGGCGCTCACCGTTCCGCCTTTGCCTCGACGCCGGTGTCGACTTCCGCAGCCATGCCAGCGTGCAGCTTCGGATTCGGATCGACGATCACTTTCACGGCGAAGACCTGCTCGGCGCGCTGCGCACGCGTCTGCACGTTGCGAGGCGTGTACTCACCCTGCACCGCGATCGTGGCGATGTGTCCTTGGAACCAGTCATTGGGATACGTGTCGACGCTGACGCGCACCGGCTGATTGACGTGCAGCAGGCCGAGGAGCGTCTCGGGAACGTAAACGCGAACCCAGAGCTGATCCTCTTCGATGATCTCGGCGACGGTCTGATCCGGAGCGACGATGTCGCCGGGCCGCAGCACGAAGGACTGCACGACGCCGGCGCCCGTCGACTTCACATCGGTCTCGGCGTGCTGCTTCTGGAGAACCGCCAGTTGCCGCTGCTGCTGTTCGAGTTGCGCGCGCGCCGCATCGATGTCTTCCTTCCGCGTCCCCTTCCGCAGCAGATCGAGATCCTCCGACGACGCGCGCGCTCTTGTCGCGGCGTCGTCGTACACCTGCCTGGCGACGATGCCGTCGCGGTAGAGTGCCTGCATTCGCCTCCGCTCCCGCTCATCGTTCGCGGCGACCGCGGCGGCCTTGTCGATCTCATCCTCGCGCGGCCCGGCGAGCGCCTTCGCAAAGCCCGCGCGCGCGGTCTCGATCGCGGCCTGCTGCTGCGCGATCTGGCGGTCGAGTGTTTCAGTTTCGAGCGTTACGAGCACCTGGCCCGGAACGACGTGCGATCCTTCATCGATCATTACGCGAGTGACGCGTCCGCCGACGAGCGACCCCACGTTCACTGTTCGCGCCTCGAGCGTTCCCGACAGGACGAGCTTCTTCGGCTGCCGCTGCTCGCGCATGTACAGGAGCAGCGCGATCGCGCCGATGGCGATCACGAGAATCGGAATGAGTCGTCGGGCGAGCGACGCCTTTTTTGCGGCCACGGGAACCTCCGTGCTTCTTCGGAACGATTGCTCCGCGAGTCCAAAGCTCGATGAGCGAGTCGATGTAGTCGCCGAGCGGGTACGGCCGCTCGAAGACGTTGAGGACGTGATGAAGGAAGACGTACGAAACGAGCGATCCCATGAACAGGAGCGCGGCCGCGCGTGGATCGGCGACGCGGATCGCGCCCGCTTCGCGCGCGCGCCGGAAGTAGCTCGCCACGATCGTGAGGCCGCGGCGCGGCGGGCTGTCTTCGCTGCGCGGATCGAACGGAACGACCAGCGTGGGATTGCTGCGCTCGTGCATGGTGAGGACGAGGTTCTGCACGATGGCCGTTCGGGCGAACGGCACCCACTCTTCGGCGACGCGCCGGAGGACGATGCGAGGATCCGACGAGGCATCGATGTGCTCGAGCTCGAGAATGCAGTCCGGCAGCTCGACGCTGCTGCGCATGGCCGCTTCGAACAGCGCCTGTTTCGAATCGAAATGACGAAGGACGGCGGCCGGAGTGACGCTGAGCTCGCGTGCGATATCGGCGAGCGTCGCCGACGCGAAGCCCTTCTGCGTGAACACGCCCCGGGCGGCGTGGAGGATCTGCTCGCGGCTGATGGTCGGCGGCCGGCCCATTTGTAAATAAACGTATATTTACAAATGGACAAAGTCAAGGCCCTCACCGTCCCCTCTCCCGCGCGTGCGGGAGAGGGCTGCGGAGCGGGTGAGGGCCTGTGTCTAGAAGGTGACCTTTGCTGCGAGCTGCATGATGCGCGGCCCGACCGACGAGGTCGGCGTTCCGAACGCCGCGACCGGCGTCAGCGTCAGCGTCGTCGCGTTGAACGAATACCGCGTCTGATTGACCGCGTTCACATTCTTTCCGTTGAACACGTTGAACGCCTCGGCAATGAGCTGCATGTGCATGTCGCGGAAGAGCGGGATGTCGCGCGTGATGCGCGGGCTGAGGTCGAACTGCGACGGCAGCCGCTGCGAGTTGCGCGTGAATCCCGGCGCGATGTCGTTCTGCGTGTTCTGGTCGTTGTTCAGATCGCTGTTGACCTTCGCCGTGTACGGCTGGCCGGTCTGATAGCTGGCGATGCCGCTGATCGTCCAGCCGGCGGCCAGCGCGTGCAGCACGCTGTTCGAAATGCCCTGCGCGTAACTGTCGAGCGACCACACACCGCTGAGCACGATGCGATCGCGGACGTCGTTGTCGCCGTACGCCCAGTCGGTATTGATGTCGAGCGGGTTGCTGACGTACTTGGCGTCGTCGGTCGAAGATCCCGGGACGACCGCCGTCGCATCCGGCTTGTTGTCCTTCACCGCCGCGTGGGTCCACGCCAGGCGCGCCTGCCAGTTGTTCGAGAAGCGGCGTTGCAGGTCGAAGGTGATGCCGTTGTACTTCGACGAGGCGGAGCTCTCGAACGCGATGACGCGTGCGAAGTTCGCGAACGGACGTGTCGTGAACTTCGTGAACGTGGCCGTGCCGCCACCGGCGATCGTCGCGTCCACGTTGACCGGCGTCGCTTCGTTGATGTCGCGCGAGCGCTGCAGGTCGTCGCCCTTCACATACTGATACGTCACGCCGAACGAGTAGTCGTTCCCGAGTTGCTGCTCGACGCCGAGGCTCGACTGCTGCACCTTCGGGTTCTGGAAGTTCGGGTCGAAGACGAAGATCGTCGGCTTGCCGGCGGTGCCGCCGGTCGGAACCGACGAGAAGATGTTCGGGTACGTCGGCATGGCCGCGCCGGTGAACGAGAGCGTCTGCACGTTGATCCCGTTGTTCGAGTGCGCGGTGCCGATCATGATCGACGGCGTGCGGCCGTAAAACACGCCGTAGCCGGCGCGCACGACGGTGCGGTTGCTCTGTCCCGGCGTCCAGGCGATTCCGAGGCGCGGGCCGATGTTGTTCGTGTCGACGGGGATCTTGTTCGTGAAGTAGCCGGCCGCCTGGAGCTGCGCGTCCGGATTCAGCACGCTCGGCTGCTCCATCCGCTGCTGGTCGTAGCGAAGGCCGAGGTTCAGCGTGAGCGACTGCATCACGCGCCACTCGTCCTGCACGAAGAGGCCGTACTCGTTGAGGTTCGGATGCGTCGTCGGGCCGGTCGTCCCCGGGCCGGCGAATGCCTGCAGGAACGAAACGGGCTTGCCGTTCGCGAAATCGGCGAGGCTGTTGAAACGGTACACGCCGAAGAAATTGCCCGGGAAGAAATTCAGGATGCTGTCGTGGCTGTAGTCGAAGCCGCCCTTGATCGTGTGGTTCGTGAACGCGTACGTGGCGGTGTCGGCGAGCTGCCCGCGCTTGATCGTCGTCTCACGCGGCGAGAATGAATTGCGGCCGATCAGCAGCACGCGGTTCCCGCCTTCGAAGATCTGCGCTTCCGGCGAGTCGCTGTTCGCTTCGCCAGGCTCACGGTCCTTCAGCCCCTGAGCGCGAACTTCGTTGAAGAACGCCGAGCCGGTCGTGGAGTCGAACACGCCGGAGAGCGAGTCGGTGAACACGTTCGAGTTGCCGGTGTGCTCGACGGAGTTGTCGATGCCGCCGTTCTCGAAGTTGATGCCGTGGAAGAGCTGGCGGTTGTAGCGCATCGAAAGATGTGTGTTCGCGGGGAGCTCGCTGTCGGTCTTCAGCAGGAAAACGTCCTGGTTCTGCTGGCGGCTGTAGCTGTTGGCGAGGCCCTGAAGGATCTGCAGGCCGCGAACGCTGTCGGGATCCGTCGGGAACGTGATCTTGCCGCTGCCGAGGACGACGGGGTTGGGCACGGAGTTGCGCTGGCGGTCCCAGTTCGCGAAGAAGAAGTGTTTGTCGCGGACGATCGGGCCGCCGAAACTCGCGCCGTACTGGTCGAAGTGGTACGGGCTCTTCGCGCGGTTGTTGATCTGGTTGATGTAGTCGTTCGCATTGAGATCGCGATCGCGATAGAAGTCGAAGAGGGAGCCGTGGTAGTCGTTCGTGCCCGACTTCGTCACGACGTTGATCACCGCTCCGCCGGCGCGGCCGTATTCGGCCGAGTAGGCGTTCGAGTTCACCTGGAACTCTTTGACGGCGTCCTGCGAGAACTGGTACGGCGCGCGGCCCGATCCGGTGCGGCCGACGGTCTGGCCGAAGAAGGTGTTGTCGTTGTTCGCGCCGTCGACGACCATCGAGTTCAGAGTGCCGCGCTGTCCGGCGAAGCTGATGTCGCCGAGGCGGACGTCGCGGACGACGCCCGGCGTCGTGAGCACGAAGTCGATGAAGTTACGGCCGTTCGTCGGCAGGTTCTCGATCGCCTTCTCGTTGACGACCGAGCTCACTTCCGACTTGCTCGTCTCGACGATCGGTGCCGACGCGGTGACGGTGACGGTCTCGGCAACGCCCGGCTTCAACTTGAGATCGAGCGTGACGTCGGTGCCGACGTTGACGACGATGCGGTCGCGCGTGAGCTGCTGGAAACCGGAGAGCTCTGCAGTCACTTTGTAGTTGCCGGGAGGCAGAAGAGCGATCTGGTAATGACCTTTGTCGTTGCTGATCGTGCTGCGCTCCACGCCGGTGGCGACGTTCGTCGCCGAGACGGTCACGCCCGGAAGCGCGGCGCCGCTGTCATCGGCGATGGAGCCGGAGATCGAGCCGTTACTGCTCTGGCCGAACAGTGCGATCGGCGCGACTGCGAGAAGAAAAGACACGAGTAGCGACAGGCGAATGCGATTTGCCGTGGACATAGCGCTCCTTCAACAGAAGTTGAGTCCGGTTGATTGGTTGCCGCACTTGGACGAAGTGGTCGAAGGATATCATGCGGCGCTGCCATGGGAATCGCTTCGATCAATCCCGCGACGGGGGAAACGTTCGCTACTTTTCAGCCGCTCTCTGACGCACAAATCGAACGCAAGATTCAGTGCGCAGCAGACGCGTTCCGGATCAATCGCGCTCGTTCATTTGCGCAGCGCGCTGCGCGCCTGAAGCGCGCCGCGGAGATTCTCGACCGCGACGCGGAGAAGTACGGCCGGCTGATGACGATGGAGATGGGAAAGCCGATCAAGGCGGCGATCGCCGAGGTGCAGAAGTGTGCGCTGGCGTGCCGCTACTACGTCGAGAACGGCGAGCGCCATCTCGCCGACGAGCACATCCGCACCGATGCCGACGAGAGCTACGTGCGGTTTGAGCCCATCGGGCCCGTGCTCGCGGTGATGCCGTGGAACTTCCCGTTCTGGCAGGTGTTCCGCTTCGCCGCGCCAGCGCTGATGGCCGGCAACGTCGGACTGCTCAAGCACGCTTCGAACGTGCCGCAGTGCGCGATTGCGATCGAAGACATTCTCCGCGAAGCCGGCTTCGACCACGACGAATTCCAGGCGCTGCTCATCACGTCGGAACAGGTCGCGCGCGTGCTCGAGGACGAACGGGTGAAAGCGGCGACGCTCACCGGCAGCGAGCCGGCCGGCGCGAGCGTCGCCTCGAATGCCGGGAAGCACATCAAGAAGACGGTGCTCGAGCTCGGCGGCAGTGATCCGTTCATCGTCATGCCTTCGGCAGACCTCGACGAAGCGGCGAAAACGGCGGTTGCGGCGCGCATCGTCAACAACGGCCAATCGTGTATCGCTGCGAAGCGGTTTATCGTGCACGAGAATATTGCCGATCAATTCAGTGCGAGATTCGTTGACGCAATGAAGAATCTGAAAATCGGCGACCCGCTGGATGGCAGCACGGACATCGGCCCCCTGGCCACGCCGCAGATCCTGGACGATCTCGAGAAGCAGGTCGACGCCAGCGTCCGCGCCGGTGCGAAGCTCCTCACCGGCGGCAAGCGCGTCGGATCGAAGGGAAACTTCTACGCGCCGACAGTTCTCACCGACATCCCCCCGCGCGCGCCGGTCACCGGCGAGGAGACGTTCGGGCCGGTGGCGTCGATCTTTCGCGTGCCGGACTTCGACGAGGCGGTGAAGGTCGCCAACGCGACCACCTTCGGACTCGGCGCGAGCGTCTGGTCGCGCGACGACGCAGAAGTCCGCCGCTTCATCGACGCCATCGAGTCCGGCCAGGTCTTCGTCAACGCGATGGTCGCGTCGGATCCGCGGCTTCCGTTCGGAGGCGTGAAGCACTCCGGCTACGGCCGTGAGCTCGGCGCGTACGGCATTCGTGAGTTCGTCAACGTGAAGACCGTCTACATCAAGCGCGGAGGAGCGTCGCAGAGCGGACCGGGAGCGAGACGGGGCGCTACCGAGTGAGCTGCGACTCGAGCTGGAACTCCCACGAGTCGGGATCGACCGGCTGATCCTGGAGCACGCGGAACACGCAGCGGCCGTCGCCGTTCTGGAACGTCTCCTCGCGCACGACGCGAAATCCGAGGACGCGCGTGAGTGCGTTGACGGAGATGCTGCAGAGCGCGGGACGACGCATGGCGGTGTTGAGGAACGGGCAATTGCGTTCCTTGATCTTGTAGCCGCCGTCCGCAGGCTCGATGTCCATGAACGGATCGTCCTCGAAGTACCAGTTCTTCAGCGTGGCGATCTTCTGCTCGAGCGAGAGCCCGCGAAGGCCTGCGCCGAACGTCCTCACGCGCTCGTCCGCGAGCCGGCCGAGGATCTTGGTCAGCGCGTCCTGACCGATTTCCTCTGCGACCGCATCGAGCATCGACACGGTGAGGCTGTCGTAGTGCTTCGGGAACAGATGATCGCCCGCCTCGCTGAGGCGATAAATCGTTGCAGGCCGTCCTGTGCGCGTCCGCTCGTCGCTGCGCTCGACACGCGCGTCGACCCAACCGTCGCGATTGAGCTGGAGCAGCTGCTGGCGAACAGCTTCGCCTGTCAGACCAAGCGCGTCCGCCAGCTGTGCGATGGTGGCGGGACCGCGCTGCTTGAGTGTAGTGAGAATGGCGCGCCGGCTATCCGGCAATTGATCGACGCTGAGAATGGGAGACCCTCGACCGAAAATTTAGTAACGGCTATTTTGCACGATTTTGGACCGAAAAGCCCGCACTCTCTACAGTTACCAGGCTTAGCCGGGTTATTTGATGTACGCAGAACGGTTTGAAATGCATGGGGCGGCGCCTACGCTTCGGCGTGGCATCTGTCACTGGCCCTCGCCCGCCCTCTGCCGCAAATTCACGCTCGCGAGGAGTTCATGCGATGCGAGTCCGCGATTTGATGACACGGCGTGTAATCAGCGTCCAGCCGGCTGACTCACTGGAGATGGCGCGCCAACTGTTCAGAACAAACAACATCCACCACCTCGTGGTCGTCGACGGCGAGCAGGTCGCCGGTGTGGTCACGCATCGAGAAGTGACTTCGCGGCTGGCCGGAACGGTTCAGGACGTCATGGTCCGGACGATCACCACGATCGACGCGGAGGCGACGCTCAAGAGCGCCGCCTCCGTGATGCTCGGCGGCTCGACGGGATGTCTGCCGGTGCTCGAAGATGGCAAGCTCGCCGGCATCGTCACGACGACCGACCTGATGAAAGCTGTCAATGGCGAGGCGACCCTGCCGTTTCGGTAATCAGCTCATCGCTGGAGAAGTCGTTTTCGCGGGCTGCCCGTAGCGCTGGGTCGCCCATCCGACGATCGCTCCGACCGCAGCTCCCGGCAGCATGATCTCGAAGTAATAACCGTGCTGCGCCAGCGCGACCAGCCAGGCCAGGAAGAGTCCGACCGCAAGTCCGAAGGCAATTCCGGCCGCGACCGACTGGACCTTGCGGGCGAACCAGCCCGCCGCAACGCCCGCGATCATCCCTTTGATCGTCGAACCGATGACGATCCCCACAATGCCCGGCCGTGCTGCCGGCGTGAACCAGGCCGTGAGTCCGTCGAAGATTCCGAGAGCACCGCCGAGGAGCAGACCGATGAGAACTTTGTTCATGGATTCAATCCTCCGCTCACTCATTCAACGCATTCGAGAAATTCTTTAGCGATGCAGCCAGAAAAAAATGACGAGACGCATGATCAGGTACGCGATGACGATGCTGACCAGCGCGAGGTTACGGCGCGTCCATCGGCCGATCCGTTCCGGAAACGTCTCGCGATACGCGCTGACCGCCAGCGCGTCGAGGTACCGGGCGACATCGGCGCGCAATTCGGCTGCATCGCCGTAACGTTGCCCCGCGTCTGCCGACATCGCCTTCGCGATGATCGCGGCAAGAGGCCTCGGCACCCGTGTGTCGCCGGCGGTCGCGATGAATCGCAGAATCGCGCCGAGCGCGAAGATGTCGGCGCGGCGATCGGCAGGCTCGCCGCGCATCTGCTCCGGCGACATGAAGCCGTGCGTTCCGGCGACGCCGGCCGGCGAGTCGATCGACGCAGCGATGCCCCAGTCCATCACCAGAACCTCGCCGAACGAACCGACCATGATGTTCTCCGGCTTCAGATCGCGATGAACAACGCCGGCCGCGTGTGCGAACGCAACGGTTTCGCAGATTCGCAGGAAAAGCCGCAGCAGATCCGCACGGCTGTGTGGCTGTTGCGTGTGGTCGCGGAGCGTCGAGCCGCGCACGAGCTTCATCGCGTAGAAAACGCGGCCGTCCGCCAGCTCGCCGAAGTCGTGGATCGGGACAATGCCCGGGTGCTCGAGCCGCGCCATCGTTCGCGCTTCGTCTCGCATGCGCGCGGCGGCCGCGCGCGAGGATAGCTCGAATGCGAGCACTTTCAGAGCGACGGGGCGGTCGAGCCGCGCGTCTGTCGCCTCGTACACCACGCCCATGCCACCGCGGCCGATTTCGCGCACGATCGTGTACGGCGTGCCTGCCAGATCAGGCTGCTGCGCGACCTGACGCAGCCGGGCGACCATCGGGTCGGGGATCATTCGTCCAGCCCGAGAAGAGCGCGCGCCTCGGCACGAAACTCGTCGTCCGTCGCAGTCGCTTCGCGCAGCGTGTCGAGAACGGACTCACGAAACTTCCGCCGCGTCGCGGAGAGATGGTTCGTCACCGTGGTCTCGCGCAGATTGAACCGCGTCGCGAGATCGCGGTATGAGATCGCCGTGTCGCCCGAAAGATCGTACGCGTCGAAAATCGCGAACTGCTCGTCCGACACTCCTTCGCGTAGCCGCGCGAGCGCCACCGCGAACACGCTCCGCACCCACTCCCGATAGAAGAGATCCTCGGGTGAAGACGCATCGGTGATTGCGGCGAGCTCCAACTCCGCCTCGTCGAAATCGAGCGCGATTGATCCTCCGCCGCGCTTGGTCCGTGCCGCCGCCTTGCTCTCGTTCGCGGCGTGCCGCTCGAACAACGTGCGCAGATATGTCCGGAAGGCGGCCTTCGACGAATCGAACCCGGCGAGACTCTCGCGCTCGTACATGCGCGCGAAGAACGACTGCGTCAGATCTTCAGCATCCTCGGCCGAGCGCTGCCACGTCATGCGCGCGTGTTTGTAGAGCGGCTTCCAGTAGATCGCCACCAGCGTGTCAAACGCGCGCGTTCGCTCACCGGCGTCGGACGAGCCGAGCGCCTGCACCACGCTGCGACGGGTTGTCGGAAACAGAGCCGGCATTTTCGGACGAAAAAGAGGCCGCCATCGCGGCGGCCGTAAGTATCGATCCAAATGGCTCCGGCAGTAGGACTCGAACCTACGACCCGCGGATTAACAGTCCGCTGCTCTACCAACTGAGCTATGCCGGAGTACTCGCCGAAAGGCGCCGCAACGTAGCAAAGCCACCCTGCGTCGTCAAGGCAGACAAGCCCTCTTAACTGCCGGCGCGTGCTGATTATTCGCCAGCAGCTCGAGCAGTTTTTTCGTCGCGTCATCGATGGTCTCATCCGTGTACTCGATGAGCCGGATCGCGCGGTCGCCGGCGATCATCCCGCTGCAGCGTCGTGTGAACGCAGGGCGGTAGAGGCAGATGACCGGCATGCCGAAGTGGTAACGCGCCATCGCGATCTCGTAGCCGACTCCGGTCGACGGCCGCGAGACCTCCGCGACGAGTGCGCCGCCCTTTCGCGCGGCCTCTTCGATCCATGCGACATCGCGATCGAAGATGTCGCACGCCGGCAGCGCCTCGCCTTCCGCGCTGACGTGCGTCGCGGTGACCATCCCGGCGAGCACGCGGTGCCCGGCACGCTCGAGCGCCGCAACGAATTGGCGGTATGTCTCGACGTCTTCGCGCCCGCCGCTGATCGAGCCGGAGAAATAGATGGTGGTCATGGCTGCGCAGTCTACAATCGCGCCCCATGTCGCGTGAGATCGTGATCAACGCGACCAGGCACGAGTCGCGGATCGCAGTTCTCGATGAGGGGCAGGTTGTCGAGCTCTGGGTCGAACGCACGCGGCATCGCACGGTCGTCGGCAACATCTACAAAGGCCGGGTGACGAAGGTCCTGCCCGGCATGCAGTCCGCCTTCGTCGACCTCGGACTCGAGCGCGACGCGTTCCTCTACGTGTCGGACGTCCTCGAGGATCTCGAGGAGTTCGAGAGCGAGACGCCCGACGAACTGAACATCGAGCCCGACGTCAACCATCGCGCCGAAGCGTCGATCTCGGATCTTCTCCGCGAGGGGCAGGAGATCGTCGTTCAGGTCTCGAAGGACACGATCGCCGGCAAGGGCGCGCGCATCACGAGCCACGTCACGCTTCCCGGGCGGTTTCTCGTCTACATGCCGACGGTCAACCACATCGGCGTGTCGCGCCGCATCGAGGACGAGGCCGAGCGCACGCGCCTGAAGGAGATCCTTGAGCGCATTCGACCGCTGGGCACCGGCGGCTTCATCGTGCGGACGGCAGGCGAGCAGCGCGAGGAAGACGAGTTCCGCGCCGACCTGAAGTACCTCACCGATCTTTGGGAGCAGATCAAGCGGCGCGCCGAAAAGGCTTCGGCACCGAACGCGATTCACCACGATCTCGATCTGATCCTGCGCACGATTCGCGACGTCCTCTCCGCCGAGTTCAAGAGCGTCTGGGTCGACTCTGTCGACGAGTACCAGCGCGTCGTCGAGTTCCTCGACCAGATCCAGCCGCAGCTCGTGCCGCGCGTGCGCCTCTATCGGCGTGACGAGCCGATCTTCGACGAGTTCGGAATCGAGCCGGAGATCGCAAAGGCGCTCAAGTCGAAAGTCTGGCTGAAGTCCGGCGGCTACATCGTCATCAATCAGACCGAAGCGCTCGTCGCGATCGATGTGAACACGGGCAAGTACGTCGGCAAGAAGAATCTCGAGGAGACTGTCTTTCGCACGAACCTCGAAGCGGCCAAAGAAATCGTCCGGCAGATCCGTCTTCGCGACCTCGGCGGCATCATCGTGCTCGACTTCATCGACATGGAGGAGCCGGCGAATCGCGCGGCGCTGTTCCAGGCGCTCGAGGAGGAGATCCGCAAGGATCGATCGAAGACGAAGATTCTGCAGATCTCGGAATTCGGTCTGATCGAAATGACGCGCAAGCGCGTGCGGCAGAGCCTCGAGCGGTCGTTGACGCAAGCGTGCCCTTACTGCGGCGGAAGCGGGAGGATCAAGTCGAACACCACGGTCGCGCTCGAGATCTGGCGCGAGCTGATGAAGGCGCGCGATCTTCACGACGGGCAGGACGTCATCGTGCGCGTGAACCCGACGGTCTACGGCACGCTGCACACCGGCGACCCGATCTTCGAAGAAGTCGAGCGCAACCTCGGCATCCACCTCGTGTTCAAGCCGGATGACTCGCTTCATCACGAGCAGTTCGACGTGATGAGGATCTGAGCGTGTCGGCACAGCCTGTGCAGTTTTGACCGGCGGAGCAGTAAATGCCCGGGGAAGAGACCTTCACTAGCCTTGCCTCATTCCTGAACAGTCTTGATGCCGAGGGGGAGCAGAAGTTCGAGCTCTCGCACTCGCTGGTGATCATTTGTCCCGACTGCGGGAAGAACATCGCCTTCCGCGGCCGCTGCCCGAAGTGCGGCGGCAACAGCTGGATTCCGGCCGGTCACGCCGGCGGCATTTTCGAGCGGATCAAGGCACAGCGGTGGCGCCACATGATCAGCACCGATGAGGACACGCTGACGGGGCGCCGCACGGAACAGATGGCCGCCGGCGAGGCGGTCACGCCTGCGGCCGACGAGCCCACGCAGGCTTAGTTCTCAGCCTTCGCTGTCACGCACGTATTCTTCGTTCATCAGCGCGCGGAAAAGCTGTTCCCATTCCTGCGAGCCACGGCGCGGCGCGTGGCGCATCGCCGCCATCCGCTTTCGCACCGTTTCCTCGCGCTCCTGCTCGCGACGCAGCTCGTCGGCGAGCGCATGAGCGATCGCTTCGCGAACGGCGTCTCGATCCTTGAGGAACTTCACCGCGTCCGAGCGCGACATCGTGTCGACGAGATCGCGCGCGAGCTTCTCGACGCGCTCACGCGACAGTGCAAGGTCGCGGGTGACGTCGTTGTGCGTCGCCGGTTCGGCCCGCTTCGCGCTCGCTCTCCGCGTCGCGGTGTGCGGTCTGCGCGCCGGCGCAGCTTCAGTGAACTGTGTCGTCGCCGGACGGCTCCGGCGTTTCGGCGTTGTCATCGGCCGCCGCGTCATCCTGTTGTTCCTTTTCGACGATCTTGAGCGTCGCAACGACGCGATCGCCTTCTTCGATGTTGATGAGCCGAACACCCTGCGTGTTGCGCCCCATCGACCGGACACCTTCGACGGGGAAGCGGATGATCATTCCCTGCTCGCTGATCACGAGCACCTGATCGTCATCGCGCACGTGCGCGATGCCGGCGACCTTGCCATTCTTGTCGGTGGACTTGATGTTGATCACGCCCATCGCGCCGCGGCCGGTGAGCCGGTACGTCGAAACGGGTGAACGCTTGCCGAAACCCTTCTCGGTGACGCTCAGGATGTAACCGCGTTCGTCGGCGACGAGAACCTCGGCATCGGAATCAACGTCATTTTCAGCTTCGTCGGCCGGGGATTCCTCGCCGTCTTCGAGGCTCGGAATGACATCATTCGCGGCCGGCAGAACGTCCATCTCGACGACGTAGTCCCCCGGGCGCAGCGTGATCCCTTTGACACCCGCGGCGCCGCGGCCCATCGGACGGACCTCGTCCTCGTTGAAGCGGATGGCGCGGCCGTCGTGTGTCCCGATGAAGATCTCGGACTGACCGTCGGAGACCGAGACGCTGTGCAGGTCGTCGCCTTCGAGGATGTCGATGGCGATGATGCCGGTGTTGCGCACGTTCGAGAACGCGCTGAACTCGGTCTTCTTGATCTTGCCGCCGCGCGTGGCCATGACGACGTACTTGCCTTCGGTGAAGTCGCGCGTGGTCAGCAACGCGCGAACGTTCTCGCCCTGCTCGAGGTTGAGCAGATTGACGATCGCCTTGCCGCGCGCGTTCGAGCCGACTTCCGGAATCGCGTGCACCTTGAGCCAGTACATGCGCCCTTTGTCGGTGAACACGAGCATGTACGCGTGCGTCGACGCGACGAAGAGGTGCTCGACGATGTCCTCTTCCTTCGTCTGCATGCCGACGCGGCCCTTGCCTCCGCGCCGCTGCGCGCGATACATCGACAGCGCCGAGCGTTTGATGTAGCCGCCGCGCGACACGGTGATGACCATGTCCTCGTCGGCGATCATGTCCTCGATCGAGATCTCGTTCGCCTCGGCGATGATCTCTGTGCGGCGCGCGTCGCTGTAGCTCTCCTTGATGGAGCGCAGCTCGTCCGCAATGATGTTGAGCACCAGCCGCTCCGAGCCGAGGATCTCGCGCAGGCGGCGGATCGTGTCCAGCAGCTCGTTGTACTCGCTGACGATCTTGTCGCGCTCGAGGCCGGTGAGCTGCTGCAGCCGCATGCCCAGGATGGCCTGGGCCTGAAGGTCGCTGAACTGCCACCGCTCGATCAGGCCGCTCTTTGCCTCCTGCGGACCACGGCTGCTGCGAATGAACGCGATCAGCTCGTCGATCATGTCGAGCGCCTTGACGAGCCCTTCGAGGATGTGGGCGCGGTCTACGGCTTTGCGCAGCTCGAAGTGCGTGCGGCGCACGACGATCTCTTTGCGGTGCTCGATGAAGTGGCGGATCAACGTGCCGAGGTCCATGACCTCCGGCTTGTTGTTGACGATGGCGAGGAAGATGATCCCGAACGTCGTCTGCATCTGCGTGTTGCGATACAGGTTGTTGAGGACGACTTCCGGGACCTCGCCTCTCTTGAGCTCGATGACGATGCGGATGCCTTCGCGATCGGACTCGTCGCGCAGATCGGAGATGCCTTCGATGCGCTTGTCGCGAACGAGGTCGGCGATCTTCTCGATCAGCCGCGCCTTGTTCGTCATGTACGGAATCTCGGTGACGACGATCTGCTGCTTGTCGCCTTTGCGCGTCGTCTCGATCACGGCGCGTGCGCGCGTCTGAATGATGCCGCGACCCGTTTCGTACGCCTGACGGATGCCGTCGAGACCGTGAATGAAGCCGCCGGTCGGAAAGTCCGGACCGGGAAGGACCGTCATCAGCTCTTTCCACGTGAGCTTCGGGTTGTCGATCATCATCAGGCAGGCATCGATCACTTCGCCGAGGTTGTGCGGCGGGATGTTCGTGGCCATGCCGACGGCGATGCCGGATGATCCGTTGACCAGGAGGTTGGGGAACTTCGCGGGAAGAACCGAGGGCTCGGGAATCGAGCCGTCGTAATTCGGGACCCAATCGACCGTTTCCTTGTCGATGTCGTCGCGCAGCAGCTCCTCGGCGAGCTTCGTCAGACGCACTTCGGTGTAACGCATCGCCGCGGGGTTGTCGCCGTCCAGCGAGCCGAAGTTGCCCTGGCCGTCGACGAGCTCGTAGCGCATCGAGAAGTCCTGGGCCATGCGCACGACCGTGTCGTAGATCGCACTGTCGCCGTGCGGATGGAATTTGCCCATCACGTCGCCGACGATGCGCGCCGATTTCTTGTACGGCTTGCCGGCTGTGTTCCCCTGCTCGTACATGCCGTAGAGGATCCGGCGA
The DNA here is from genome assembly GCA_036390755.1 of Thermoanaerobaculia bacterium. Lineage (GTDB taxonomy): Bacteria > Acidobacteriota > Thermoanaerobaculia > Gp7-AA8 > Gp7-AA8 > DASVHS01. The sequence goes on along the minus strand of DASWBH010000408.1, from coordinate 1,211 downwards.
TGCACGGGCTTGAGTCCGTCGCGAACGTCGGGAAGCGCGCGGCCGATGATGACCGACATCGCGTAGTCGAGATACGACTTGCGCATCTCGTCTTCGATGTTGACGGGCAGCTGCTGATCGTTTGGATGTGTGTAGTCGAAGTCAGCCATGTGGTCGTCACGTCATTCCGAGCTGCGCAGTCAGCGAGGAATCCGGGTGGTGGTCAGCCCGCACACCCAGATTCCTCGCCGTCTCCGCGGCTCGGAATGACGATGCATCAGATATCCAGGTTTTTCACGTTCAGGGCATTGTCCTGAATGAACTCGCGGCGGGGGTCGACCTGATCGCCCATCAAAATCGTGAAGATGCTGTCGGCGGCGACGCCGTCTTCGACGGTGACTTTGAGCAGCCGCCGCGTCTCCGGATTCATCGTGGTATCCCAGAGCTGGTCGGGATTCATTTCGCCGAGACCTTTGTAGCGCTGGATCGAGAGACCCTTCTCGGCGATCTTGAACACGTCGTCGAGAAGATCGTCGATATTGCGATACGTCTTCACTTCATCGCCGTGCTTCGCCGTGTACGGCGCAAGGCCGAAGGCGGATAGCTGTTCGTACGATTTCGCGGCCTGCCGGAACTCGTAACTCGATAGGAGCTCGTTGTTGATCACGGCACGCTTGCCGGTGCCGTTACCGCCGACGGAGAACTGGATCATCGGAGTCTCGGTAACCTCGTCTGTCATCTGCCGCACGTGCTCGAATCCGGCGGCGGTCAGCGCCGCAACGAGCGCGTTCATGCGGTCGACGTCGGCGAGCGCGGTGCGGTCGGAGAATCCGTTTGCGAGCAACGCGTCAACAGCAGCGCGCGGAACGCCCTGCATCTGCACCTTGCGCGCGTGATTGCGGTATTCATCCATGCGCTGAAGCATGGTCATCAACGCTTCGCCGCGAATGGCCAGTCCGCCCTGGGGCGTGATCTCGACCGACTCGGCGATGCGGTTGAGGAGGAAGCGCGACTTCTCGGCTTCGTCCTTCAGGTACGTGTCCTTCTTCCCCTGCGTGACCTTGAACAGCGGCGGCTGGGCAATGAACAGATGACCGCGGTCGATCACTTCGCGCATGTAGCGGAAGAAGAACGTCAGGATCAACGTGCGGATGTGCGATCCGTCGACGTCCGCGTCGGTCATGATGATGATCTTGTGATAGCGGAGCTTCGTGACGTCGAAGTCGCCGGTG
>DASWBH010000407.1:0-2633 GCA_036390755.1 Thermoanaerobaculia bacterium | reverse complement strand
CCTTCGCCCGTGCCGACGTAGACGATGTTCGGATCGGATGGCGCAACAGCGATCGCGCCGATCGATCCGGTCGGCTGGCTGTCGAAGATCGGCACCCACGTCCGGCCGTAGTCGTTCGTCTTCCAGACGCCGCCGCTGTGCACGCCGACGTAGAAGACGGACGGCTGCGACGGCACGCCGGTGCCCGGCACCGTGCGGCTGCCGCGCCAGGGGCCGATGTTCCGCCAGCGCAGGTCCTGAAACATCGACGGATCGACTTGCGCGAGCGCAGTGGAAAGCGAAGCGAACAGGAGAAACGTGATCGCGAAGCATTTCGACATGCGCGAAATATATGACGGAAGGCAGAACGCAGAAGGATGAAGCCGGTCCGCTCACTGCACCTTGAAGTTCACGGTGACGTTGAAGATGACGTCGATCGGCTCGCCGTTCAGCCTCGACGGCTCGAACTGCCATTGCTTGACGGCGTCGAGCGCCGATTCACTCAGCCCGTACGGCAGCGGCTTCAGAACGATCGCGTCGCGGACGGCTCCGCTCTTATCGACCAGCGCTTCCACAACCACGACTCCGGCGATCCGCGCGCGCCGCGCTTCTTCCGGATAAAGCGGCTCGACATGTTTGATCAGTACGGGCGCCTTGACGTCGCCGCCGACGTGGCGCGCGTTCGGCGCGACGAGGTGGACGGCGGCGGGGTGCGGCGGCTGCGGATTCCAGAAGACACGAACGGAGTCGATCACGGTCCCATCCTTCTCGACGCTCAACTCGGCGCCGAGGGAGGGAAGGCGGGGTGCGATGCGGATGCGGAAGCGGAGGCCGTTGTTGTCGACGGTCGTCTCCAGTTGCGCGTCGCCGAACCCGCTCAGCGCCGCGTCGGCGGCGTTGCTGTTTGTCGCCACGTCGATGACATGGATGTCGTACGTGACCTGTCCGGACGCGAGCGGCCGCACGTCGATGGTCATCGAGTACTGCTTCGAGCGCACGCCAACCGTGTATCCGCTCGGCTCTTCCGCAAAAACGCCCGCGCAGCAGAGCGCGGCGACGAACACCGCAACTGTCTTCGTCATTGCCTTCCTCCACAGAGACGCCGAGCGTTCGCAAGGCGTGCCAGAACCTCAGCCAGGAGGCAGAGGTACCTTGAAGTTCACCGTGATCCTGAAAATCGCGTCGACAGGCTGACCGCGGCGCATCGCCGGCTGGAAGCGCGCATTCATCACCGCGTCGAGCGCGGACTCGTCCAGGCCGAACGGCAGCGGCTTGACGATGCTCGCTTCGCGCACGATTCCTTCTTTGTCGATCAGCATCTCCACAATGATGATTCCGCCTACGCGCGCCTTCCGCGCCTCTGCGGTATATCCGGGCAGAATCCGCGTCAAGAGATGCGGCGCGTGCACGTCTCCCCCGACCTGCCATGCGCGCGCCGGATCGATGAGCGGCGGATGTCCCCGCAGGTTCCAGCGCGCCTTCAACATCGTCTCGTCGCGCACGCGCAACACCGCGCCGAGCGTGTCTTCGCCCGAGTCGAGCTGCACGTGGAACGGCACGCCGTTGCGCGTCTCGCCAGCGACCAGCGGAACGCCGATCGGGCCGTGCATCGCGAACCGCGCCGCCGTCGCATTCCTGAAGTGGTCGTAGAGCTCGACGTCATAAGCGACCTCGCCGCTGCGCTGCGGCGCACCGCGCACCGTCATCGTCAGCGCGCCGTCACTCGTGCTGGCGCGAACGGCGAAAGCGACGGCGAACGAAAGCGTCAGCAGTATCACAAATTTTCGTCGAACCACATCACCAGCCGCCGCGCCACATCGCGCTGATGCTCGGGCTTGATGAACCGGTGACCCTCGTTCGGATACACGACCAATTTCGTCTTCACGCCGAGCGTTCGCAACGCGTGCCAGAACTCGAACGACTGCGGTGCCGGCACCTCGCCGTCGCGGTCGCCCACGAGGACGAGCGTCGGCGTCTTCACGTTCTTGATGAATTCGATCGGCGAGCTGCGGCGATACACGGCCGGATCGTCGTACACCGAGGCGCCGAAGAACGGGATCATCCACTGATCGATCGAGTTCTGGCCGTAGTAGCTCTGCCAGTTCGCGACGCCCGCGCCGGCGACGGCTGCGCGGAACCGCTGCGTCTGCGTGACCGCCCACATCGTCATGTAGCCGCCGTAGCTCCAGCCCCAGATGCCGACGCGATCCTTGTCGATCGGCGCGCTGGCGACGGCAGCGTCGACTCCGCGGACGATGTCGCGCAGATCGCCGTAGCCGAAGTCCTTCACGTTCGCGCGCGTGAACGTCTCGCCCTGACCGTAGCTGCCGCGCGGGTTCGGGATGAGCACTGCGTACCCGCTCGTGAGAAGCGACGCCGTGTTGAGCGACGGCCACGACGACATCGCCGCGCTCGAAGGCCCGCCGTGGACCACCACGACCATGGGCATCTTCTCGCGCATTTCTTTCGGGAAGACGAGCCAGCCCTGAACGCGGAAGCCGTCGCTCGTCCAGTTCACGTTCTGCGAGCGGCCCCACATCGGATGAACCGAGTCGTTCGCGTGCGTGACCTGCTTCCACGCGCCGATCCGTCCCATGACGACTTCCGGCGGATGCTGAAACGATTCGGAGATCGCCGCCGTGGTCACGCCGTCA
>DASWBH010000406.1:0-11126 GCA_036390755.1 Thermoanaerobaculia bacterium | reverse complement strand
CCGGCGGCGTACGTGAGGATCGTGTACGTCACCGCCGCGACCAGGGTCGAGCCGATCGCCAGCCCGTCGAGTCCGTCGGTCAGATTCACCGCGTTCGACGCGCCGACGATGATGATCATGATGAAGAGGATGTAGACCGGCCCGTACAGGTTCAGCTTCAGGATGTCCGGGCGGATGAACGGGAAGGTGACCGTCGTCGAGTAGTTGTTGTGGATGCTCGGGAGATAGGCGATCGCCAGTCCGGCCATCAGCGCGACGCCGAACTGCATCGAGAATTTCTCTTTCGCTGTCAGTCCCAGGTTCCGCTTCTTCGCCAGCTTCTGGTAGTCGTCGACGAAGCCGATCGCGCCGTACGCGAACGTCACGAACAGCACGATCCAGATGTACGGGTTGTAGATGTCGGCCCAGAGAATCGTCGGGATCAGGATGGCGACGTTGATGAGGATTCCGCCCATCGTCGGCGTCCCGGCTTTCATCTGATGCGACTTCGGCCCTTCTTCGCGAATGTACTGGCCGAGCTTGATCATCTTCATCCGCTCGATCAGCCACGGTCCGAGGATGAACGAGATGACGAGCGCGGTGAGGGCGGCGAAGGCCGTCCGGAACGTGATGTACCGGAAGACGTTGAACCCGTGGATCTGTCCGCTCAGCGGATAGAGCAGGTGATACAGCATTTACCGCCGCGCCTCCGCTTGTTTGTTTTCCTGCAGGCGCGTCACGATCTTGTCCAGACCGATTCCGCGCGAGGCCTTGATGAGCACGAGGTCGCCGGGCTCGATGAACGTCTCGAGGAACTGGCCCGCGGCTTCCGCGTTGTCGAAGTGATGCAGGTTCCTGTGACCCGCTTCGCGCGCGCCGTCGAGCAGTGCCCTGGACCGTTTGCCGACGCCGATCACGGCGTCGATCTCGCGCGGGATCGCGCGGCCGGAGTCGCGATGGAAGCCGAGCTCCCTGTCGCCGAGCTCCAGCATGTCGCCGATCACCGCGATGCGGCGGCCGGTGACATCCGCCTGCACCATCAGCTCGAGCGCCCGGCCGAGCGCATACGGATTCGAGTTGTACGTATCGTCGTACAACTGCGCGCCACGATAGGGCACGATGATGCCGCGGTGATACGCGGGCTTGACCTCGCGCACCCCGCGCTCGATTCCCGCCCATGAGATGCCGATCGCGCGCGCCGTCGCAATCGCGGCGAGAAGGTTCTCGAGGTTGTGCCTGCCCGGCAGGGGGAGCTCGAAGTTCCTCGAGGAGCCCTCCGCTTCGACCGTGAACGACGTGCCGAGGAGCCCGCGCTCGCGGATCCTGGTGGCGTGGTACTCGGCCGGGTGATCGATGCCGTACGTCTTCTTCGGGCCGTTGTAGTCGCTGCTGATGCGGACGACGTGCTCGTTGTCGTTGTTCACGATCACGGTGCCGCCCGGCCGCAGGTTCTCGAGCAGCTCGCGCTTCGCGAGCGCGATCTTCTCGACCGTGCCGAAGAACTCGATGTGCACCGGACCGATGTTCGTGTACACGCCGACGTCTGGCCGCGTGAGCCCTGCCAGCGTGGCGATCTCGCCTTTGTGGTTCATCCCCATTTCGGACACCACCACCTCGGCGTCATCCGGCGTGTTGTCGATGCAGAGCGGACAACCGATCAGGTTGTTGAAGTTGCCCCATGACTTGAACGTCCGCCGCTCGGTGCCGGCGAGCGTCGCGATCATCTCTTTCGTCGTCGTCTTGCCGGCCGATCCGGTGATGCCGATGAGCGTGAATTTGTAGCGCTGCCGGATCGCTTTGGCGAGCTGCTGCAACGCGACAGTCGTATCGGCGACTTTGACGATGCCTTTGTCGGAAGCGACGTTCGCCGGAACTTGCGCGACCACTGCGCCGCGCGCCGTCTGCAGCGCCTGCGGCACGAACTGATGACCGTCGAGCCGCTCGCCTTTGATCGCGAAGAACGCCGAATCAGGTTTGACTTCGCGGCTGTCGATGACGACGGAGGAAGTGAGGATGTCGCCGCCCTGAATGAGCTCGCCGCCGGTCATCTCGGCGATTTGCGAGAAGGTGAGCTTCATTCGCCACCTTCCACTGCGACCTGCGATCCGCGATCTGCGATCTGCAGTTCAGATGTCGTATTCCGGCCCCGCCGCGCTTCATCCCTGGCGACCGTCCCCTTCCCCCACGAAGACTGCCCGGCGGTCACCACCCACGCACCCACGCCGAAACAGACCGGCGGAGCCGGAACGCGACATCTGTTTTCGCGCACTGAATCATAGGACGATTTCATGATGGATTACAACCATTAATTCGAGATGCTTTTGGCACTTACTTTTTCGATTCTCTTTTTCAAGCCCAGCTCTGCTTCTTCACGATCGTCGAAGTGGATGATCTGATCGCCGACGACCTGGTAGGTCTCGTGACCCTTGCCGGCGATGACGACGACATCGCGCGCAGAGGCGTCTTCGATCGCACGCGCGATCGCGGCGCGGCGGTCGGTGATGCGCGTGTAGCGGTCGCGGCGCACGCCTTCCATTCCCTTCTCGATTTCGTCGATGATCGCGTCGGGATGCTCGCTCCGCGGGTTGTCGCTCGTGAGGATCGTATAGTCCGCGAGCCGGCCCGCGATCGCGCCCATCTGCGGACGTTTGCCCTTGTCGCGATCGCCGCCGCAGCCGAACAGAAGGACGACGCGACTGCCGCCGGCGAGATCGCGTACGGCGTGGAGCAGTTTCTCGAGCGCGTCGGGTTTGTGGGCGTAGTCGACGATGACCGTCGGCGCGTCCGCTGATCCAGTCGTCACGCGTTCGAATCGCCCACGCACCGCCTCGAGATTGCGGATGCCCGTTTCGATGACGCGCGCGGGCATGCCGACGATGAGCGCCGCGCCGATCGCGCCGAGCCAGTTGTACAGATTCGGCTGGCCGAGGAGACTCGAGTCGACGCGGAGAGCTCCGGCGGGAGTGATCACGTTCCCCCGCAATCCGCGCACGGAAACTTCGAAGCCTTCCGCAGGACGAATGTCCGCTTCGCTGGAGCGGCCGAACGTCACGACAGCATCGCGTCCGAGCTCGCCGATCAGCCGGCGGCCAAACTCGTCGTCGAGATTGACGACCGCCGTGCGCCGGCTCTTATCGATCTGATCGAAGAGGATCCGCTTCGCCGCATAGTAGTCGTCGAAGTCTTTGTGGAAGTCGAAGTGATCGCGCGACAGATTCGTGAAGATCGCCGCCGCGAAGTGAATGCCGTACGTCCGCTTCAGCGCCAGCGCGTGCGACGACACTTCCATGACCGCGTGGTGCACGCCGGCATCGGCCATCTTGCGGAACCACTCCTGGAGAACGACCGCGTCAGGGGTGGTGCGATCGGCGACGAGCCGCTCATCGCCGGCGCGATATTCAATCGTGCCGATCAGTCCGACCGGCTCGCCGCTCGCGTCGAAGATCGACTCGATCATCTTGGTCGTCGTTGTCTTGCCCGAGGTTCCGGTAACGCCGACGAGCGAGAGCTTGCCGGCAGGGTGGCCGTAGAAGTTCGCCGCGATGATCGCCAGCGCCGACCGCGCGTCCCGCACTTGAACCGAGGACCGCGGACCGGGAACCGGGGACTCGGATACAACGGCGGCGGCGCCCTTCTCCATCGCCTGTCCGATGAACTTCGCGCCGTCCTGCTGCAGGCCGGGGATCGCGACGAACAACGCGCCGTTGCGGACGAGCCGCGAGTCGGCGCAAACCGACGTCACGTCGACCGACTGGTCGCCGGTCGTGGCGACCACGTCGACTCCCCGCAGAATTTCCGGCAACTTCATCGTCCACCCTCGGCCAGGGTGATCGATACGCGGTGATCACCCGGCAGGGCTTGGCCCGCCTCAGGTCTTTGTGTGGTGACCACTCCGCTTCCGACCGCCTCTACGAGCAGCCCGGCGGCCGTCGCGCGAGCGACCGCCGCACGCGCGTCGAGACCTTTCAGGTCCGGAACCGCTGCCCGCAGGACCGGAGTCTGCTGTTGCGAAAACGCGGCCAGCAGCGGCGGATCGAGGACGATCGATCTCTGCGGCACAGACGGCGGTACGCGGAGGTAGTGCAGCGTCGCTTCGGCAATCTCGCGGAACGCAGGCGCGGCGATGACGCCGCCGTATTGCTCGCCACGCGGCTCGTCGACGACCACGAGGATGACCAGCCGCGGCCGGTCCGCCGGCACGTAGCCGCCGAAGGACGCGATGAACTTGTCCACGGCGTAGCCGCCGTGCACGGCTTTCTGCGCCGTTCCCGTCTTTCCGGCGACGACATGCTCCGGCAACGCCGCGCGCTCGCCGGTTCCGCGATAGACGACGGACTTCAAGATCTCATTCAGAACTGCGGCGGTGCGCTCGGAGACGACGCGCTGCGGCGCGGGGCGGTCCGGCATGTAAATCGTCTGTCCGCCGGAATCGATCACGCGATCGATGACGCGAGGCTCGACGCGCATCCCGCCGTTGGCCACAGTCGCGAACGCGCGCACGAGCTGCAGCGGCGTCACGCCGATCTCCTGGCCGATGGAGATGCTCGCGGCGGACACGTCGGACCATCGATTCAGCCGGCGAAGAATCCCTGTCGCTTCGCCGGGAAGTTGAATCTTCGTCCGCTCGCCGAATCCGAACCGCCGCACGAAGTCGTACATACGCCGCTCGCCCAGGGCAAGGGCAACGCGGATCGTGCCGATGTTCGACGAGTGAACGAGCACATCCTCGAACGTCATGAGTCCGTACTTGCTCCCGCCGTGCTCGTGAATCTCCACGTCGGCAATCTGGATCGCGCCGTTCCCGCAGTCGAGGATCTGCGACGGCGTGACGATGCCCTCCTCGAGACCGGCCGACGCGGTCACGATCTTGAACGTCGAGCCGGGCTCGTAGATCTCCTGCACGTTGCGATTGCGCCACGACGACGGCGGGAAGTCGCGGAACCGGTTCGGATCGAACGTCGGCACGGACGCCATGGCCAGGATCGATCCGTCGCGCGCGTCCATCACGATCGCCGAGCCACCGATCGCGTTGTATTTGCTCACTGCCCGCGAGAGCGCGCGCTCGGTGATGAACTGGACGACGGTGTCGATCGTCAGCACGACGTGATTGCCGTCGACCGGCCGGTTCACGCCCTGACCGCCGACGAGATACATGCCGCGCCGCGCGTCGCGCAGAACGGTCACGCGGCCGGCGCGGCCGCGCACGTAGGAATCGAACGAGAGCTCGACGCCGGCGAGGCCGTCGCCGTCGACTCCGACGTATCCGATCACGTTCCCGGCGAGGGAGCCGCGCGGATAGGCGCGACGATGCTCCTCGATGTAATCGACGCCGACGATGCCGAGCTTCTTCACCTGCGCGGCGACTTCGACCGGCACCTGCCGCGCGATCCAGACGAAGCCGGCGTCGCTGCGCAGCCGCGTCTCGATTTCGTGCCGCGGAATGTGGAGGATCGGCGCGAGCTTCGCCGCGACGAGCGTGCGATTCGTGATCGCCTGGGGATCGGCGTAGATCGACTCGGCGGCGATGCTCTCGGCGAGCACGCGGCCGCGCGCGTCGAGGATCGCGCCGCGGACGGGGCTCAGCTCGAGCGTGCGCTCCTGCTGCTTCTGCGCGCGGTTCGTGTATTCGTCGTGACGGAAGAGCTGGACCTGCACGAGCCGCGCGACGACGACGATCGCCCACGCGCAGAGCACGGCGAAAATCTGAATCAGGCGCTTGTGCGAAGTCGTCATCGACTCGCCCCGTCTTCGGCCCTCGGTCCTCGGTCCTCGGTTGCCGGACGTTGACCGTCGCTGACCATCACCATCGCGCCGGGCTCGGTCTTGGAGAGACCCATCTCCGCTGCGCGCTTCTGCACGGAGTCGAGCGAAGTCAGGCGATCGAGCTCGACCTGCAGGCGCTTGTTCTCGTCGTCGATTTCCTTACGCAGCTTCTGCAGGTGCGTGGCCTCGCGGCCGAGGCGGATCACCTCGATGTTCTGCCAGGTGAAGAGGAGGAGGAACAGACCGATGGGGAGACCGAGGGCGAAGACCGCAAGGAGCTCACGGAAGCGCTGACGGTCGCGCTCCCTCACGATGTGGGCGTTGTCGATGGGCTTCTTCTGCGTGTACATGGCCGTCGTGTGCTTCGCGCGCGAAGTCAAAAAACAAGGGTGAAGATCTGCCAACTAGCACGATGCCGGGAACCATCCACACACGCCCACGCTCCACGCTCCACCCCTCCCGAGTCCCGTCACCGCACACACACCCAACCCTTCCCCAACCTTCACCCTTGCTTCTTGGCTTCGCGCAAGGGTTACAGCTTCTCCGCGACACGCAACTTCGCGCTGCGCGATCGCGGATTCCGATCCATCTCCTCCTCTGAAGCAGTCAACGGCCTTCCGGTCAGCACCTTCACGGTCGCTTTGGCTCCGCATCCGCACACCGGCATGCCGGGCGGGCAGACGCACTCGCCTTCGAGCCGCCGGAACGCCAGCTTCACGATCCGGTCTTCGAGCGAGTGGAACGAGATCACCGCGATGCGCGCGTCACGCTCCAGGACGCTCACGGCGTCGTCCATGAACCGATCCAGACCGGCGAGCTCCGAGTTCGCGGCGATACGGATCGCCTGGAACGTGAGGGTTGCCGGATCGATCTCGTGCGGCCTCGATCGCTTGACGCTGCGAATGACCTCGGCGAGCCGCGTGGTCGTCTCGATCGGCGCTTCGTTGCGCGCCGCCACGATCGCCCGCGCGATGCGTTTCGCCTTCGGCTCTTCGCCGAAGTCCCGAATGATCTTCGCGAGCTCGTGCTCGTCGAAGGTGTTCACGATCTCCGACGCCGCGGTGCTCTCCGGTCCCATGCGCATGTCGAGCGGACCTTCGGCGCGGAAGGAGAACCCGCGCGCCGCGTCGTCGAGCTGCATCGACGAGACACCGAGGTCGGCGAGGATGCCGCCGATTTCGGCGATTCCCGACTGCTTCAGAATTTCAATGAGCTGCTCGTGACGTCCGCGGACGAACGTCACTCGATCCGCGAATGGCGAAAGCCGCTCGCGCGATCGATCGAGCGCCTCCGGATCGCGGTCGATCGCGACGAGCCGCAGCCGCGGATGAACCCGCAGCAGCGCCTCGGCGTGACCGCCGAGCCCCACGGTCGCGTCGACGATGATCGCGTCGGCGCGGGGTGGGCGGAGGTGGTCGAGAATCTCTTGTAAAAGAACAGGCTCGTGTTTCACGGTCTACACACCGTGCAACTCAAGCTCCTTGTAATCCTCAGGTGTCAGCGGCTCCGAGAGCCGCTTCTGGATCTTCTGGTCGTTCCAGACGATGAGGTGGTCCTGGCTGCCGAGGACGACCACGTCGTCTTTGATCCCGGCGACCTCGCGCAGGACGGCGGGAACCAGCAGGCGTCCCTGGCCGTCGATCGAACCGGCCTGGCCGTAGTAGTTCACGCGCTCGAGCCACTTCTGCTTGGCGCGTGAGCTCGAGGGGACGCGCGCGAGGCGGTCGGTCATCTCGGACCAGACCGGCATCGGGTAGATCAGCGCTTTGTCCCCATCCTCTGAAGTAATGAAGCAGTCGCGGCCGTACCTCTCCTCAATGACTTTACGGAAGTCCACCGGCACCTTCAGGCGACCTTTGTCATCAACCGTTGCCGGGGCATGCCCCATCAAGACAGTGAGTTCCACGAGCGGTAGAGTCCTGTTTCAGGGTTCCTTCTACCACTCGTAGCCACTTATGTCCACAAAATTCCACCGGCCCGACTGAAGTATGGGGTCTGACCGTCACTTTCGCTGTTTGCAGTGAGTCGTACGCGATGAGGGCGACAGAAAGTGAGGGTCTGACCCCATACTTCAGCCCCCGCCCTGGTTCACTTGCTGGCGGATCGTTCGTGTTCTTCAGCGCAAGTGACGGTCAGACCCCAACCATTCTCTTCAGGCGCTTGATCAGATCCCCCGCCACCAGCTTGTCGGCCGATTCGAGCACTTTGCGGATGGTGTCGAGCAGGTCTTCGTGGCCGCTCCAGTGCTCGCGAAGGATCGCGACGTCCGTGTCGCTCAGCATCTTGTTCAGCACGTAGGCGCCGAACACGAGGTCATCGAGGTAGCCGATGGGTCCGAGGATCGCCTCCGGAACGATGTCGAACGGAAAGATGAAGTACGCGACGCCCGAGCCGAGGAGCACTTTGTTCTTGCCGCTGACGCGCGAATCGTTCAGCAGACGCCACAACAAGATGAAGACGTCCGGAACGAGAAGCAGAAAATCGCCGAGTTTCTCGATCACCGGTCCGCCGGCTTCGAGATGCGCGTGGATCTGGTTGCGCAGCCGGTCGTAGAAGCGTTCGGCGTGCCCGCGCGGCATCGTCCGCACGGCATCAGACTTCGCGTCGTTCAGGCCATCCGTTGGAATCGATGTCATCGTTCTCTCCCGTTTGCGGCGGCAGGTCGGCACCACCTCTTCCCAGGGTGACCGCGAGGCCGCCGTCGATGATCCAGATTTTCTGGATGTCGGCGGAAACGAAATTTGGCAAAAATCGATCCAGCGACACGACGAGCGTCGCCGGCTCTTCGTAATCTACGAGATCCCTCGGCAAACGGTTTTTCACGAGCCCGAAAAGAATCAGCGGGATCGGGAATCCGGCGGCCGACGCGTTGCGCAGCGGAACGCGCACGGTTGTCCCGCTGGCACGGATTTCCGTCACGTCGACCGCGAACGGCACGGCGATGAATTTGCGGATCGTGCCTTCAACGCGGAGCAGACCGTTCATGAATCGGATCGCGATTTTCTCGATGGGCTCGGTTCTGCCGATCATCGACTGCATCATCGAGTTGAGCCGCTCGCCGTCGATGCGAACGTCGAGCGAATCCCATTCAACGAAATGACCCATCTGCGAAGTATTATCAGCGCGGCGTGCCCAAGCGAACCGACATTCATTCCATCCTGATCATTGGTTCGGGCCCGATCGTGATCGGGCAGGCATGCGAGTTCGACTACTCCGGGACGCAGGCGTGCAAAGCGCTCAAAGAAGAGGGTTACCGGATCATCCTCGTCAACTCGAATCCGGCCACGATCATGACGGATCCGGAGTTCGCCGACCGGACGTACATCGAGCCGCTGACGCCGGAGTCGCTCGAGCGGATCATCGAGCGCGAGCGGCCTGACGCGATTCTGCCGACGGTCGGCGGCCAGACCGGGATCAACCTCGCCACCGCGCTTTTCGAGAACGGAACGCTGCAGCGATTCGGCGTCGAGCTCATCGGCGCGAACTACCACGCGATCAAGAAGGCGGAGGACCGGCAGCTCTTCAAGGAGACGATGCTGCGAGTCGGCGTCGAAGTGCCGCGCTCCGGCTATGCGTCGACGCTCGACGAGGGCGAGCGCGTCGCCCGCGACATCGGATTCCCGCTCGTCGTGCGCCCGTCGTTCACCCTCGGCGGATCGGGCGGCGGGATCGCGTACAACGTCGACGAGTTCCGCACGGTCGTGTCGCGCGGCCTCGACCTCTCACCCGTTCACAGCGTGCTCGTGGAAGAGTCGGTCACCGGCTGGAAAGAGTTCGAGCTCGAGGTGATGCGCGACAAAGCCGACAACGTGATCATCGTCTGCTCGATCGAGAACTTCGATCCCATGGGCGTCCACACCGGCGACTCCATCACCGTCGCGCCACAGCAGACGCTGACGAACGACGAGTACCAGGCCATGCGCGATGAGGCGAAGCAGATCATCCGCGCGATCGGCGTCGAGACCGGCGGCAGCAACATCCAGTTCGCCGTGCACCCGACCACCGGGCGACGCCTTGCGATCGAAATGAACCCGCGCGTGTCGCGATCATCCGCGCTCGCATCGAAGGCGACGGGTTTTCCCATCGCGAAATTCGCAGCGAAGCTCGCCGCCGGCTACACGCTCGACGAGATTCCGAACGACATCACGAAGAAGACGCCTGCGTCGTTCGAACCGTCGATCGACTACGTGGTGGTGAAGATCCCCCGCTTCGCATTCGAGAAGTTCCGCAAGACTCCTCCCATCCTCGGCCTCTCGATGCAGTCGGTCGGCGAGGTGATGGCGATCGGCCGCACATTCAACGAGGCCATGCAGAAGGGTCTGCGTTCGCTCGAGATCGGCGTCGCCGGACTCGAGACGCGCAATACGCCGGTGGACCGCCTGCCCGAACTGCTGCGCACGCCGACTCCCGACCGCATCTTCGCGATCGCCGACGCGATGCGCGCCGGGATGAGCGTCGAACAGATCTATCAGCTGTCGATGGTCGATCCATGGTTCCTGCGGGAGATTCGGAAAGTTGTGGAGATGGAGACGGTCATTCTGAGCCGCGAAGACGGCGAAGAATCTGGGCGACAGGAAGCGAGCCGCCGCCCAGATTCTTCGCGCTCTGCGGCGCTCAGAATGACGTCGTGGAAACGCAACGGCTTCTCCGATCGTCACATCGCGAAGCTCACGAACCGCACTGAGGACGAGGTTCGACACGAACGCCACGCTCTCGGCATCCGCCCGGTCTACAAACGCGTCGACACCTGTGCGGCGGAGTTCGAAGCGAGCACTCCATATCTCTACTCGACTTACGAGCAGGAAAACGAGGCCGCACCCACGAACCGCCGCAAGGTCATGATCCTCGGCTCCGGGCCGAACCGCATCGGCCAGGGCATCGAGTTCGACACGTGCTGCGTGCACGCGTCGTTCGCGCTGCGCGAGATCGGCTTCGAGACGATCATGGTCAACTGCAATCCGGAGACGGTGTCGACCGACTACGACACGTCGGACCGCCTCTACTTCGAGCCGCTCACGCTCGAGGACGTGCTCGAGATTGTCGACCTCGAGAAGCCCGAGGGGGTCATCGTGCAGTTCGGCGGGCAGACGCCGCTGAAGCTGGCGAAGGCGCTCGCCGACGCGGGCGTGCCGATGTGGGGGACGTCGGTCGACTCCATCGACGTCGCCGAGGATCGCGAGAGGTTCGGCGCGCTGGCGCTGCGGCACGGGATTCTCGTGCCGGAGCACGGCACCGCCATGGGCGTCGAAGAGGCGGTGAAGGTCGGGCACGAGATCGGATTTCCGGTCGTGGTGCGGCCGTCGTACGTCCTCGGCGGACGGGCCATGGCCATCGTCTACGACGAGGTTTCGCTGCGCGAGTACGTGTCGCTGGCGATGGAGGCG
>DASWBH010000405.1:0-3781 GCA_036390755.1 Thermoanaerobaculia bacterium | reverse complement strand
GACGGCCGGATAGTTGTCGAACGGACTGACCTCGAAGATATCGGAGTACGCGAGATCGCCCGCGCGCAGGTTCGAGCGGATCCCGCCGGAGTTCATGAACGCCATGTCGCTGTGCATCGCGGCGCGAAGCGCGTCGGCGATGAGATCGCCGAGCGCCGATTCGCGCGTCGAGCTGCGCGTGAAGAGAGCGGCGGTGCGGACGCCGATGCTCTCGCTGCGTTTCGCCGCGACCCGATCGAGATACGGCGCGAGGAGCGACGTCACGGCCGGATCCGGCGTGATCGTGCGGCCGAGGAACGTTCGCGGGACGAGCGGCGCAGCGGCGGACGCATCGCGCGGCGGTTCACAGCGTTCCGATCCGCTGTAGACGCTGCCGCAGATCATCGTCAGCGGACGGAGCGTCGTCCGCGATGGGTCGACGCGATGCCGCGAGGGATCGACCCACAGATCGATCGTCGAGAACTCGACGCTGTACGCGAGCGCCTGCACGGCCGGAACGCCGTTGATGATCTGCCGCATCTGCTGGTGCGTGTGTCCGGCGAAGTACGCGTCGATCGTTCCGTGCGGAAGTCGCTGCAGAAACGTCATCGCCTCTTCCTCGGGGCGGCAGCTGGCGACGTCGTGCACGTCCTTCACGTCGGCGCAGCGGCCGCCCATGTGCCCGATGACGATCACGGCGTCGGCCCCGCTGGCGCGGAGGTCGCGCGCCGCTGCGACGGTCGCCTTCACCGGATCGCCGAAATTCAGCGTGACGACGTTCGCACCGACCGTGGTGTTCGGCGTGTCGGGCGTCGACAGTCCGATGATGCCGAGGTGCACGCCGGCCACGTCGATCATCGTGTAGGGCCGCGCCCACGACGGCGTGCGCCCGGTCGCCTTCTCGGTCATGTTCGCGGAGAGAAACGGGAAGCGTGCGAGCGCCGCATTCTTCTTCAGCGCGCCGAGAGGATCTTCTCCCGGCACGCGCGCGATGGCGTCGGGACCGACAGGACCGTAGTCGAATTCGTGATTTCCGACCGCCGCGGCCGCGTATCCGAGGAGGTTGTACGCGCGGACGACGGGCTCGCCTTCGAAGTAGTTCGATTCGAGCGTGCCCTGAAAGAGATCGCCGGAATCGACGAGCACGACGTGGTCGTCGCCCTCGGCGCGAAGCGCGCTGACGTAGCTCGCGAACAGCGGGATGCCGCCGTATTGCACGCCGCGGTCGACGTGACCGTTGAACCAGCCGTGCACGTCGGTCGTCCCGACGATCACGAGGTGAACGGGCGGACCGGACGGAACGGTCGCACACGCGGAGAGAAGAAGAATGAAAAGAACGAGGGTGCGCTTCATTGGCCGGCGCATTATAGGTGTCATTCCGAGCCGCGTAGACGGCGAGGAATCCGGGCGGGGTTCGCGCGCCACCTCCCAGATTCCTCGCTCACGCTCGGAATGACTTCAATGCTCTATCACATCGCAGCGACGACGCTCGCCATCCTTCATCTGGCGTTCATTCTCTTCGTTGCGTTGGGCGCGCTGCTCGTGCTGCGTTGGCGCTGGGTCATGTATCTGCAGTTGCCGGCGGCGATCTGGGGCGCGTTGGTCGAGATCGCGCAATGGGATTGCCCGCTGACAAGCTGGGAGAACCTGGCGCTGCACAAGGCGGGCGAGTCAGGCTACAGCACGGGCTTCATCGCGCATCACATCTTCGGCATCGTCTATCCGAACGGGCTGACGCGCGGGATCGAGATCGCGATCGTCGTCTTCGTGACCGTGGTCAACTCCGCGGTGTACTACTACGTGTTCCACGGAAACGGACGCCGGCGCGAATCGACCGCGGCTGGCCGAGGGTGAAGACGGGAGTGGCGCCGGCCTCGATGCGGCGGTTGAAGATGTTCTCCGCGGCGAGCGTGAAGTCGAGTCCCGTGCCAATTGGATGAGCGTAAAGCATGTCCGCGACGAAGTAGCCGCGCAGCGGGAACTGATTGAGATCGTCGTCGAACTGTCGCGACGACCAGCGCGTCTGCAGCGCGATCGTCGAGCGTCCGCCCCAGACGAGCTCCGCCGAGGCCTGATGCCGCGGCACCTGCGGGAGGCGCTTGCCTTCGAGATCGCCGGAGGTCACGACCGAATCGCTGAACAAATAGCCGGGCGACAAACGGAGACTGCGCCACAGCAGCCAGTCGCCTTCGAGCTCGACTCCGCGCGAGCGGCTCGTCGACACGTTCTGCCGCTGCCGCGTGATGAGCGTCGGGGTCGACGACAACGTTACGTTCGAGATCACGTCGTTCATGCCCATCCAGAACAGCGTCGCGCGGACGTTGCGCATGCGCGCGCCGAGCTCGAACGCGTTCAGGCGTTCCGGCGCGAGCGACTCGTTTGCCACCGTGACGACGTTGCCGACGCGGAATCCGCGATAGAGCTCGTTGAGAGTCGGCGCGCGGAACGCGCGATACGCTGATGCGGTGAACGCAACGAGCGATGAAGGCCGGTACAGCACTGCGAGGCGCGGGCTCAGAGCGGAATCGCTGCGGCCCGCGAGCGGCGCGCCGTTGCGCTGCGCGTCGAAGTTGCGCCACGCGTCGTAGCGGACGCCCGCGGTCACGCTGAGGTCGCGCCAGGCGACGACGTCTTCGAGGAATCCGGCGGCGGTGCGCTGGCGCCCCGATGCGTCGACCGGCGTGGTGCGCGTGCCGCTGAACTGCAGCTCGTTGCTCGCGCCGCTGACCTGGCGCGCGTCGGCGCCGGCGACGATCGCGTTCGATGCGCCGAGCGCGTGCGACCACTGCGCGCTCGCGCCGGCGCTGCGCGACGGCACGCGCTGATCGACGGTCAGCCGCTCGCTGCTGCGATCGCCGGAGATCGCGGAGAACGTCTGCGCGTAATCCTGATCGCTTCCCCACGCACGCGCGACGAACGCGCCGGCATTTGCGCCGGCGGCGAGCTGGCGGATGGTCGTGTCGTTCGTCTGCAGCGGCGTTCCGTTGTTGCGCGACTCGCGAAAAAACGAACCGCGCAGAAAGGCGTGATCGTGTTCGAGCGTCGCGTCGGCAGCCGAGTGCCGCGCGTCCGCGGCGCGGTCGACTATGCCGCGCTGCTCCGGATCGACGAGGACGTACCCGCTCGTGCGCAGCAGGTCGAGCGCGACGCTCGCGCCCCACGACTCGTGCGAGGCCCCGGCGAACATCGATGCATTGCCCGTCGACTGCGATCCGCCGGACGCTTCGACCGCGAGCGAAGGCGAGCTGGGGTGACGACGGATGAACTGCACGACGCCACCCATCGCCGAGCTGCCGTACAGATCGGACGCACCGCCGCGCAGGATTTCCACGCGATCGAGCGACGCGCGCGGCACGCGGCCCCAGTACACCCAGCCGCCGAACGGATCGTTCAGCGGAATGCCGTCATCCATCACGAGCGCGCGGCTGGCGCCACTCGCGCCGATTCCGCGCAGCGACACGCCTTGCGACGTCGGATTCGCGACGCGGCTGCCCGTGCGCCGGAAAAGCGCGAAGCCCGGCACCTGACGCAGCGCGTCATCGAGGGTCGGCGCCGCCGTCTCATCAAGCGTCTTCTGCGACAGCACGACGACGCTCGACGGAGTGTCCGCAAGCCGCGTTTCCGTCCGCGTCGCCGTGACCGTGATCGTGTCCGAGGTCTGCACCTGCGCGGACGCAGACGCGGCCACGATCAGCAGAAGAAGAAGAGCGATCGGCGGACGCACTGATGTCATTCCGAGCGGAGCGAGGAATCCGGGCGGCGGGGCGATTGCGCCGCACCACCACCCAGATCCCTCGCTCAC
>DASWBH010000404.1:0-3773 GCA_036390755.1 Thermoanaerobaculia bacterium | reverse complement strand
TGTTCATCGTCCGCAGGGAGGATCACATCCGGCGGACCGTCTTCGCGTATCTGACCGTGTGGGTCAGCGCATACGCCTGTTTTCTCGCCTATCCGACGATCGCGCCGCGGCCGCTGACGGTCGCCGGCGACGGTTTCGCAGTCTGGGGCCTGCGGCTTCTCTACTCCGCCGATCCGCCCTACAACTGTTTTCCGTCGCTTCACGTCGCCCACTCGTTCGTGTCGGCGTTCACGTCGTTTCGCGTGCACCGCGGCGTCGGCACCGTGGCGACGATCTGCGCGTCCCTGGTCGCCGTGTCGACGCTTTTCACCCGGCAGCACTACGTCCTCGACGTCATCGCCGGCACCGCGCTGGCGTCGATCGGGAGTCTCGTCTTCCTCCGCAATTTCCGAGAGGACGTGCCGGAACGCGACCGCCGTGTGGCGCCGCTGCTTGCCGCGTCGATCGTGTCGATCCTCGCGATCGGGTTCGCCTGTTACTGGGTCGCATATCTGTCAGGCGTCCAGCCATGAAGCCGCCGAAACACGCGCGACTGATGCTGTGCGCTCTCGTTGTGGCGTGCGGCCGGCATGGGTCGCATCACGATGACGCTGCGCGGTCGGCATTCGCTGCCGCACCGGGAGTGACGCGATCCGGCGCAATCGCGCCAACGCCGCGGATCATTCCGCTGCATGACTTTCCGGGCGACGTCGAGATTCTGACAGGCGATCCCGAGAAAGAAGGCGAGCCGTTCGTGATGCGCATCAATGAGCGGCCGGGCACGCGCATCCCGGTGCATTCACACCCCGTCGACGAGAACATCACCGTGCTGCAGGGCACGTGGTATTTCGCGATCGGCGACCGCTGGGATCGCGCTGCACTGCGGCCGCTGCACGCCGGCGACTACGCGTTTGCGCCGAAGGGCAGCAGGATGTTTGCGGGGTGTCCCGACGGCGCGGTCGTGCAGATCCACGGCATCGGACCGTTTCTCATCCACTGGAAACATGGCCTGAGGACGCTCGACGACGCCGGGGCGAGCGCTGTGTTCACGTTTCGCAAGGGCGAGCGCGTGCGAACACCTCGCGGCGAAGGAACGATTCGCCAGGGCTACTCGTCCGGCGACATCGTGCAGTACGAGCTCGCGGACGCGAACGGCCGCATCACGATGGCGGATCAGTCCGACGTGCATCGGCCATGAAGCACGCCCGCGGAGTTTCTCTGGCTGACGCGCGGCAACTCATCCTCGACTTGCCGGATGTCGTCGAAGGCACGTCGTACGGATTCCCGTCATTCCTCGTGCACGGGCACTTCCTGGCACGCTTCCGCGACGACGACACGGTGCTGGCGCTGCGCATCGGATCGATCGGCGATCGCGAAGTGCTTATGGAGATGGAGCCCGACGCGTTCTTCTTCACCGATCACTACAAGGACTACCCGGCGGTTCTGATCCGGCTGGCGAAGGTCCCGCCGCCGCTGTTCGCTGACGTGATCCGCGAAGCGCACCGGCACGTTTCCGCGCAAAAGCCGAAACGGCCGCGAAAGAAACGCTGATGAGTGCGAGAGTCCGGCGACCGAGACCGAGGACGTGGTCTACTCCGGCTGATCCTCGATCATCACGCGCAGCCGCTCGAGCGCGCGGTCCCATTGCGTCGAGATGCGATCGAGAACGCGGCGCGCCTGCTCGAGCTGTTGGGTGCGCAGCTCCCACACGCGCTCGCGGCCGCGCCGGAAATCGCGCACCACTCCGGCGCCGGCCAGAACGCCGAGGTGCTTCGTCACCGCCTGGCGCGAGACGTGGGTGCCTTCGGTCAGCTGCGTAATCGACATCGGCCCGCCTCCGGAGAGGCGGGCCAGGACGTGCAGCCGCGTCTCGTCGCCGAGCGCGGCGAAGAGCGGTGCCGATGACTTCAGCGCGTCAGCGCGACGCGGTGACATGGCGCTCGATCCGCTGCGTCTGCCCCGCCCATCCGGCATCGTTGCTCCGGAATGCCTCGGCGCGGCGATGCAGCGGGATTTTGTCGAAGCCCGATTCGACGATCGTCAGCAGCGTGCCGCCGTCGCGCTCCTCGAGCGTGAACGTGACGAGCGTCGTCGGCTCGGATGAGTAGTCGACGTTCGGCTCGATCGCATTCGGATGCCATCGGTACGACAGCCGGCGCTCCGGCGTGACCTCGACGACCTCGATCTCCATGTCGAGGTGCTCGTAGCCGGGATATGTGATCTTGCCGTTCACCTTCTCGCCTGCTTTGAATGTCCCGGGACCGAACTTCACGCCGAACCACTGGCCGAATTCGCTCTTGTCGGCGATGGCCCGCCAGACGCGGGCGCGGGGAGCCCGCAGGTGGATCTGTTTTTCAATGCGGTCTGTCATGCGCAACCTCCGGGTTGCATCATGTCATGCAACTGAATGGTTGCGCAACTGCGTGCCACCGCCCAGATTCTTCGCCGTCTTCGCGGCTCAGAATGACATCGTCTTCGCGGCTCAGAATGACGTCAGGCGCGGTCGATCCGGCAGGCGAAGCAACCGTACGTGGGAAAGCGCACGTGCAGGAACGCGGTGTCGGAGCGCTCGAAGAAACGCTCGACGGTCGCGTCGATCTCCGGCGCCTTCACCAGCGCCGCATCCACAATCTCCTCGGCCGCGGAGTAGGCGCGGATCACGAACTGCTCGCGCAGGTAGTCCGTATCCGCTCCGGCCTTCGGCAGCCGGTCGCGCCGCGGCTGCTCGCCGTTTCCGCTCGCCAGGACGAAGATCGGGCCGTACTCCTTGTACGGTCCGGTCTTCGTGAACGGCGTGAAGCTGGCGAGGATCAGCGGCTCGCCTGGACTGGCGCGGCGAAGAACGTCGCGGCACGGCTCGCCGCCTTGCGCGATGACGCGCTTCACAGGTTGCCCGAGGTCATCGATGCCGTCGGAACGGACGCGACTCAGGAACGCGGTGGGAATCCCGGCAATCGCAACTTGCATGACACCTGAACACCGGTCATCGCGCTTGCGTTCGCGCTACGATGCAAAAAAAATGTTTCCTTACGTCGTCGGCACCGCGGCGCTCGCCATCATCATCGTAGAGCTCTACCGAACGCCGGATCAGGAATTCGGGACCGCGAGTCCCTGGTTTCGCGTTCTTCGCCCTCTCCCCTTCATCATCGTCGCGGCGATCAGCATCATCGTCGCCGGACGCGCGCCGCGAGGACGGCATTCGTTCAGTATCGACCTCAGCCTGGCTCGCGAGGACCTCGCACGATCGATGACGAAAGTGCCGCACCTGCGAAGCATCGCCGTGATTTTCCTGCTCGCGGTCATCGCGTTCGGAGTCAATCGTCTGCTCATCGCGTTCGGAGCGACGATGCTCGTGGGCGTGGGATGGGAGCTCGCCGAAGCGACAGTCATCGGCCACTACGGCCGGCTCGCCGACCTCCTGCCGAACCTCGTCTCAGGCCTGGTGAGTCTCGCGCTGATCGCCGGTCTTCGCTGGCTCGTGCTCCACCGCGCGACGCAGCGCAGCGCGAGCGAGCAGGCGGGTTGAGTCGAGCACCGGCAACGGCGAATTCGCGTCGTTCATGATCAGCGGGATCTCGGTGCAGCCGAGGACGACGGCGTCGCAGCCTTCGCCGGCGAGACGGCGGATGACGCGCTGAAAGTACTTGACCGCTTCCGGCTTGAACACGCCGTACACCAGCTCGTCCATGATGATGCGGTTGATCTCCTCGCGCTCGTCGGCGCGCGGACGCACGCACTCGACTCCCCGCGCCGCCAGCTTGTCCGGATAGACCTCGCTCTCGACGAGCCAGCGC
>DASWBH010000403.1:0-1812 GCA_036390755.1 Thermoanaerobaculia bacterium | reverse complement strand
GAATGAGCACGCGGCGCAGCTCGCGCGGATCCATCTGCAGCGAGCGGCGTCCGAAATTCTCCCGATCGGGATAGGAAGGATGAGCGCCGAGGATGATGCCGCGGTCGGAGGAGAGGCGGGCGGCGGCGCGCATCGATTCTTTATCGCCGGCGTGACCGCCGCACGCGACGTTCGCGGCATCGATCAGCGTCCACAACTCGCGCTCGACGGCGCGGCCGACCGGGTCCTCCGCTTCGCCGAGATCACAACTGAGCTCGATCATGACGTTGTCGGTTCTCGCTTCTCGGTTGTCGGCTTGGCGGCCAGCGCGAGCGTTACGAGCAGCGCGACCGCCGAAAGAAGCCCGAACCATCGAATCAGCGGGTTGTCGTACCACAACTCGATCGCGTGGTCACCGGCTCGGACGCGCAGTCCCTGGTACGCGAGGTTCACGGGCAGGAGCGCCGCGGGAGCGCCGTCGATCGACGCGTGCCAGTACTTGTGGCGCGTGATGCTGATGACGAGTAGCGCTTCGCCGGATGCGCGGACGCGCAACCGCGCAGCATTCGAGCGCTCCGTGACTTCGAGCACTTCACCGCCCGACGGCACGAATGGCGTCGCGGCGATACATGCGGCTCGGCGCGGCCAGGGCGGCGCGAGCAGAAATCGGACGAGGTCCGCTCGCGACACACACCGCCCGATATCGCCGGCGAAGTAGAAGCGCGGGTTTCCCGCGACCGGAACGAACACGATCGGCCGGATCGATACACCCCGTCCGGCGCGCTCCGGAGGCATGAACACGGCGCGATAGCCGACGTTGCTGATCGCGGCGAGTCGTTCGACCCAGCGGCGCGCGAGTCCCCGCACATCGCTCATGGCCGCGACAAGATCGGCTGTCGGCAGCAGCGAAGTACGATCGATGTCCCGGTTCAATGCGCTCGGAATGCCGAAGACCGCATTCATGTGCGGATACGCGCCGTTCCGCAAGACCCAGTACATCTCTGGCCGGTCGAAATATGACCGCGCGATCGGTATCCCCGAGTACCAGTCGGCCTGATGAAAGAGGCGCACGCCCGGCGGAAACGGAGGAACCGACGCAGGACGCTGGCGGAAGAACGTACTCGGAACCGTCTCGGCGAGCGACGGCCGCTCGATGCCGAGGTCCACGACAAGGAGAAGAAGGGCGACGCGGGCCCAGGCGTCAGCACGCATGCGCATCCTCATCAGCAACAACGCCACGACCGCGAGCGCCCGGAGCAGGCCGAGCGTCCATGCTCGCGCCGACAACTGTGCCATCGGATACCGCAGCGGATGAACGTAGATCTCCCAGAACCGGATGAACGCATTCGCGTAGGAGTCGCGCGACGCGAACGCGATCAAGATCGCGCAGACGATCGACACGATTGCCGCGATGACGAGCGCAACGCGCGCAATCTCACCGTCGCCGTCGACCAGGCGATCGAATGCATACGCGGCGAACGCGGTCAGCGGGACGATCGCCAGGATCAGAAACTTCTCGGGATACCGAAACGAGGAGAAGAGCCGCAGGTCGTAGAACAGCCGCAGCAGAGGCGTGCGCGAACCGAGCGCGAGGACGAATCCGCCGATGAGCGCGATCGCGACCAACTTCCATCCGGTCCGCCGCAGAACAATCGCGGCAATCGCCAACGCCGCGACGAGCAGACCGGGATAAATGCTGAGGAAAAACGGATCGAGCCAGCCGTAGATCGCGGTGCCCCAGTAGAACGCCGCGTGATCGCGTACCGGGCCGAGAGCGCCTGCGATGAACAACTCGACGGCTTTGACCGGCGGCGTGCTCCACGTCGAGACCAG
>DASWBH010000402.1:0-11303 GCA_036390755.1 Thermoanaerobaculia bacterium | reverse complement strand
TTGACGTTCCAGTCGCTGACGACATCGGCCTTCGACATTGGAACGGCGAGCAATGAGGCGGCGACAACCAGGAACGCAATCTGCGGATGCCGCATGGTGTGGTTCATACTCGATTCTCCTTTCCCACGGTCGCTGTGTCGTGCGAGGAGCAACACGCGCCGATGAACGGGCCGGTCGATCTTGTTTTGCATGGTCCGTCTCCTGTTGATTACTCAGAGTACCGCTGCGCATCTTGTATGCGTCGCTGTCCAATGCTCAGAGCAAACCCGCTCCGCGCGCCCACTGGTACTTGGCGCCAAGGACGGCGACAGGGATTTCGGTGGAGTACGCGTAGGCCGGGATGCCGTGCGCATAGAGGTGATCCGCCGCCTCCTCTACTTCCACGTCGCCTACGAGCGAAGCGACGACCGGTTTCTCCATTCCCCTGGCCCGCATTTCGTCGACGACTTCGACGATGATCTTCGCGAACACCATCGGGGGCGTGATGATAGTGTGCCAGTAGCCGAGGATCAACGCGTGGATGCGCGGGTCCTCGAGCCCGAGGCGCACGGTGTTCTGATAGGTCTTCGGCGGCTCGCCTCCCGTGATGTCGACGGGATTGCCGGCGGCGCCGAACGGCGGAATGAATTTCCGGAACGCTGCATCGAGATCGGGCGGCATCGCCATCAGTGACAGCTTGTTGTCGACGCAGGCGTCGGACAGCAACACGCCGGACCCGCCGGCCCCCGTGATGATGACCACGTTTTCGCCCTTCGGTGTGGGCAGGACCGGAATGGCGCGTGCGAATTCCAGCAAGTCGCGCAGACTGCGCGCACGGATCACGCCGGACTGCTTCAGCACGTCCTCGTAGATCTTGTCGTTGCCGGCCAGGGCGCCGGTATGCGAGCTGGCCGCGCGGGCGCCCATGCTGGTGCGGCCCGCCTTCAACATCACCACCGGCTTCTTCTTCGAGACGCGCCTGGCGACCTCCGCGAACGAGCGGCCGTCCTTCAGGTCCTCGCAGTGCTGCGCGATGATCTCCGTGTTGTCGTCCTGCTCGAAGAACGTGAGGAGGTCGTCCTCATCGATGTCCGACTTGTTGCCCAGGCCGACGATCGCCGACACGCCCATCTTCGCCGAGCGCGAGAAGCCGATGATGGCCATGCCGACGCCGCCCGACTGCGACGATAGAGCGGCCTTGCCCTTGACGTCGTACGCGGTACAGAAGGTGGCGCACAGGTTCTTGGGCGTGTAGTAGAAGCCGTAGATGTTGGGTCCCATCAGCCGCACGTCGTACTTGCGCGCGATGTCGACCAATTCCTGTTGTCCGGCCACGTTGCCGGTTTCGGCAAAGCCCGAGGGGATGAGGACGGCGCCGGGGATCTTCTTCTCGCCCACTTCGACCAGCGCCGCCGCGCAGAATTTCGCCGGGATCGCGAACACGGCGACGTCGATCTCACCGGGAACGTCGTTGACGCTCTTGTAGGCCTTCTTCCCCATGATCTCGCCGGCCGTCGGGTTGATCGGATAGATCGCCCCCTTGTAGCCGCCGTTGATGAGATTCTTCATCACCGAGTTGCCGATCTTGCCTGTCTCCGACGAGGCGCCGATCACCGCCACGGCATCGGGTTTCATGATGCGGTTCATCTGGCGGACGATGGTTTCCCGGCTGGGCCGGTAACGTGCGGGCGGCGGCGTCCAGTCGACGACGATCCGCACGTCGGCCGCGATCGCGCCGCTGCCGGTTGCGAACACCGGGTTGAGGTCCATCTCCGCGATTTCGGGGAAGTCGGCGATGAGCTGCGACACGTTTTCGATCATGGTCGCCAGCGCCGTCCGGTCAACCGCGCCGCCGCCCCGCACGCCTTTCAGGATTGCAGCCGCGGCGATGCCGTCGAGCATGGACAGCGCGTCCTCGCGCGACGCGGGCGCCAGCCGGAACGTGATGTCTTTGAGGACCTCGACCAGGATGCCACCGAGCCCGAATGCCACCAGCTTTCCGAAGGCGGGATCCGTGACCGCGCCGATGATGACCTCCTGCCCGGCGGTCAGCATCTGCTGCACCTGTACGCCGGCTAGTGTGGCTTTGCTGTTGTAGCGTGCAGCGCTTGCCATGATCGTGGCGAAGCCGGCTTCCGCCTCGGCGGCAGTCTTGATGCCGGCGAGGACACCGCCGGCTTCCGTCTTGTGCAGGATCTCGGGAGAAACGATTTTGAGGACGACCGGAAAACCGATCGCCGCTGCAAGTTCTGCGGCGTCGGCGGCGGTGGCAGCGACACCTTCCTTCGGCGTGGCAATGCCATAGGCGTCGCATACGCGCTTGCCTTCGGGCGCGGTCAGCGATTTGCGGCCCTCGGCCTTCACCGCGTCCAGGATCCGTCTGACTTCACTCTTGTTGTTTGGCACAGCCGTTCCCTCGATCTCGATTCCCAACGGACGCAAGTGCGCGGTGACGATTCACGCCGGTTCAGACCGCATTGGCGGCGCGCAGCGCGGCGATCGCGTCCTTGCCATAACCCAGTTCCGCAAGGACTTCGTCCGTATGCTCACCCAGGAGTGGCGAGCGCTTCACCTCGGTCGGACTGTCCGACATCTTGATGGGATTGCCGACCGTGAGATATTTGCCGCGCTTCGGATGGTCGACCTCGACGATGGTCCCGGTTGCGCGAAGCGCCGGCTCCTCGGCAATCTCCTTCATGGACAGGATCGGCCCGCACGGAATGTCGTGCTTGTTCAGGATGTCCATGACCTCGAACTTGTTCTTGGTCTTGGTCCACGCCTCGATCTGGGCGAAGATGTCCATCAGGTGCGGCAGTCGCCCTTTCGGAGTGGCAAAGCGAGGGTCGGTGAGCCATTCCGGTTTTCCGACCACCTCGCAGATGGCCTTCCAGACCGGCGCCTGCGTGATGAAATAGATGTAGGCGTTGGGGTCAGTCTCCCAGCCCTTGCACTTCAGGATCCATCCGGGCTGGCCGCCGCCTGAGGCGTTGCCGGCGCGCGGCACGGCATCGCCGAACTTGCCGTTCGGAAACTGGGGATATTCCTCCATCACGTGCGTTCGTTCCAGGCGTTGCTGATCGCGGAGTTTGACGCGACAGAGATTGAGGACGCCATCCTGCATCGCGGCCAGGACCTTCTGGCCGCGGCCGGTGGTCTTTCGTTGATAGAGCGCGGCGACGATGCCGAGCGCCAGGTGTAATCCTGTGCCGCTGTCGCCGATCTGCGCGCCGGTGACAACCGGCGGTCCGTCGTCGAAACCGGTCGTGGATGCCGAGCCTCCCGCGCATTGCGCGACGTTTTCATAGACCTTGCAGTCCTGGTAGGGGCCGGGCCCGAAACCCTTGACCGAGGCGACGATCATCTTGGGATTGAGCTCCTGGATGCGCTGCCAGGTGAAGCCCATGCGGTCCAGTGCGCCGGGGGCGAAGTTCTCGACCAGCACGTCGCACTTCCGGACCAGCGCTTCGATGACTTCCTTTCCCTTCGGGTTCTTGGCGTCGACCGTGATCGAGCGCTTGTTATGGTTCAGCATCGTGAAATAGAGACTGTCGACGTCCGGGATGTCGCGCAACTGGCTGCGCGTGATGTCGCCCTCACCGGCACGCTCGATCTTGATCACGTCGGCGCCGAGCCACGCCAGGAGCTGCGTGCAGGTCGGGCCCGACTGCACGTGGGTGAAGTCGAGAATGCGAACGCCGTCCAATGCCTTGCTCATCACCATCTCCTCGAGCGCTCACTTGTACATCGTCTGGGCCTTCGTGCCCGGCGCGTATTCGCGGGGATCGACCCAGATATTGATGACGGCAGAGTGGCCGCTCTTTGCCACGGCCTCGCGTCCTCGGCGCAGTGCGCCGGCGATCTGCGCCGGATCGCGCACTTCCTCGCCGTACCCGCCCAGCATTTCCGCGAACCTGGAAAACGGCACATCGCCCAGAAGATTGCCGACGTTGCCGCGCTCCGGCCCGTACTTGGCC
This sequence comes from Thermoanaerobaculia bacterium, assembly GCA_036390755.1. GTDB lineage: Bacteria > Acidobacteriota > Thermoanaerobaculia > Gp7-AA8 > Gp7-AA8 > DASVHS01. Next base: position 7,350 of record DASWBH010000402.1, on the reverse strand, counting down.
AGCTGGCCATAACGAATCTGGTTCATCGCCGAGTTGTTGCCGATGACCGCAAGATACGGGGCGCCGAAACGATTGGCGGTTTCCATATCGAACGCCGTCATGCCGAACGAGCCGTCGCCGTAGTAGCAGAGAACTTCCTTGTGCGGATGGGCAAGTTTTGCGGCGAGGGCGAAACCGGTTCCGACGCCCAGGCTGCCGAGCGCTCCGGGGTCCATCCAGTTCCCGGGGCGGCGCGGCCGTACCGCCTGCGCCGATATCGTGACGACGTCGCCGCCGTCGCCGATGTACACGGTGTCGTCGGTGAGAAATTCGTTCAATTCCCAGGCGACACGGTACGGATGGATCGGCGTGTTGTTCGACTTGAACAGCGGCATCAGCTTTTCCGTGGCCGCATCTTCGGCGGCCGACAGCTCTTTCATCCATGCCCGGCGCGCCTGCCGCTTGTCATTCTTGATGCGCCCGCCGGCCGCCTGCAGGACCGCGCCCAACACCGAGCCAGGATGTCCGACGATGCCGAAGGTGATGTCGCGGTTCTTGCCGACCGTGCGGTAGTCCATGTCGATCTGCACGAGCGTGGGAACCGAAATCCGCTTGCCGTAGCCCATGCGAAAGTCGAACGGCGTGCCGACGATCACCACGACGTCGGCCTTCGCGAATGCCTGCGTGCGGGTCCGGTCGAAGTGATGCGGATCTCCCGGTGGCAACAGGCCCCGGCTTGCCCCGTTGAAGTAGCCCGGGATGTCGAGCCCGCGCAGAAGCTCGACGGCCTCCTTGTCGCCTCGCGCGGTCCAGACCTGCTGGCCGAAAAGGATGGCCGGCCGTTCGGCATTGACCAGGATGTCGGCGAGCTTCTCGATGTCATCGGGATCGCCGGTCGCGCGAGTCGACGCGCGGTAATGCCCGGGCTTGGGGATCACGGCCTTCGCGACGTCGATCTCGCGGTCCAGGATGTCGCGCGGAATTTCGAGGTACACCGGTCCCCAGGCTCCTGCAAAGCACTCCCGCACTGCCATGGCGATCATGTCGGCGATGCGTTCGGTCGACATGACCGTCGAGGCAAACTTTGTGATCGGCCGCATGACGTCGACGTGTGGCAGGTCCTGCAGTCCGCCCATCTTCCATTGGACGAGCGCGCTCTGGCCGCCGATGTGCAGCACGGGGCTTTCCGAGCGGAAGGCGGTCGCAATACCGGTGACGGCATTCATGCACCCCGGTCCGGCGGTGGTGACGACACAACCCAGCTTGCCGGTCTGGCGCGCGTAGCCGTCGGCTGCATGCGCCGCGACCTGCTCGTGGCGCACGTCGATGATGCGGATGCCTTCGTCGACGCAGCCGTCGTAGATGTCGATGATGTGGCCGCCGCACAGCGTGAAGATCGTGTCCACGCCTTCGTTCTTCAGCGCCTTCGCGACGAGATGGCCGCCCGAGATGACGTTGGTGTCACGGGTCTTCTGCTTCAGCGTATCTTCGGCCGTTGTTACGGCCGGTTTTTCGGCGGTGGTCGCGGACGCGTTCATGAAAGGTTCCTCCGTTAGCTCGACAATCGTACAGTGATGGGCAAGGCCGATGCGCGACACGCCCGCGCTTTCGATGTCTCGGTGCGTATCGTTGCGTGCCGTTCGCTACGCTAAGCCATCAGGTTTGCGCGGTGCGCGCAATGTATGCGGCGCGCAAGGGCTTCAATGCAAACAATGCAAGCAACGCCGCCACGATGTTCATTGTGGCGGCTGTGATGAACACGGGGTGCCAGCTGCCGGATCTCGCCATCAGCACATTGGCCATCGGTACGAGCAACGCCGCGGTGCCCTTGGCGGTATACATGAGGCCAGTGTTGGTCGTGGCGAACTTCGCGCCGAACGTGTCCGTGACGGTTGCCGGGAACAGACTGTAGATCTCGCCCCAGGCAAAGAAGACGAGGCCGGAGAGAACCACGAACGCGACCGGGTCGGTTCCGTACGTAGCCAGCGCGATGATGCCGATGCCCTCGATCGCGAATGCTATGAACATCGTGTTTTCCCGGCCAATGTGGTCGGACACCCATCCGAAGAACGGCCGCGTCAGCCCGTTCAGCACACGATCGAGCGCCAGTGCAAACGTCAACGCCGTCATCGTCAGCCCGAGCAGGCTGACCTTGACATCAGCGATCTTGTAATCCTTGGCGATCGGCGCCAGCTGCGCAGTGGCCATCAAACCACCTGCCGCCATCAGGACGAACATGAGATACATCAGCCAGAAGATGGGCGACCTGGCCATTTCGCCTGGCGAGGCCTGATGCCGTCCCGCGCCGGGCGACACCTTCTGCGGCGCTACGAGCAGCGACGCGGGCGGGGCCGCGAGCAGGAATCCGAGTACGACGACGACCGCTCCCTGGATGAGACCAACCGTTAGAAACGTATGCTCGTAGCCGCTGCTCTTGATCATGTGAGCGATGGGGATCACGGTGGCCGCCGATCCCATGCCGAACCCGGCGGCGGTCAAGCCCGCGGCCAGGCCGCGCCGGCCCGGAAACCATTTCACCGCGTTGCCGATACAAGTTCCGTAGACGGCGCCCGCACCGACCCCACCGAGTGCGGCCGCGAAATAGAGTACGGGAAGCGAGGCGGCAACGGAGTTGATGGACCACGCCGCACCGCACAGCACGCCGCCGATCACCACGATCCAGCGCGGCCCGAAGCGGTCGACGAGATAGCCTTCCACCGGAACCAGCCACGTTTCGAGCAGCACGAAGATCGTGAACGCGACCTGGATCGCCGTACGCCCCCAGTGGTATTTGGCATCAATCGGACTGACGAACAACGTCCAGCCGTATTGAAGGTTGGCGATGTTGGCCATGCAGAAAACGCCGACGATCAGTTGTGTCCACGCATTTGTATCGATCCTGGGTGCACTGATGGGGGTTGCACTGACATTGGTCGCATCCATTGCGTTCTCCTCGCTTGATTCCAGCGCGCGGCGGCGGGCCACCACCGGGTTTGTGGGTCATGAATACGTGGAGAGAGAAGCTGTCATTGCGGTGTGAGCGTGATACAGAACGAACTGATTGCGGAAAGAATATCCTTCCATTGATCAGCTTGGCAACGGCCAACTTGCATTACTCGCAAACGCGCACAACTGCTCAGCCGCCGACGAAGCGCCAGCCGAAGCGCCCCTTGATGCAGAGGTGCCCCTCGGTCACGCTCGAATCGAGCGGCGACGTCACCTTCACGATCCTCTCGTCCTGCACATGCAGCGTCACCGCGCAGCCGACGCCGCAATAGGGGCAGATGGTCGTCGTCTGAGACTGCTTCGCCTCCTGCCATGTGCCCGCCGCCCGCATCGCGTGTTCGCTCGAGAACATCAGCGCGCCGGTCGGGCATACGCCGATGCAATTCCCGCAATAGACGCAGGCTGAGTCGGGGAGCGGGACGTCGAGCTCGGTGGAGATGCGTGCCTCGAAGCCGCGGCCGGCGACGGCGATGGCGAACGTGTTCTGCGCATCGTGGCCGCAGGCCTCCACGCATTTGTAGCAGAGGATGCATTTCGAGTAGTCGCGGACGTAAAGCTCGTTGTCGACTTTGACCGGCTGTGCCACCGTGCCGGCGGTGGCGCCGTCGGGTGCGTGGTGGTGACCGGCGTGCGCAGCGTCTTGGGCGCCTCTCGCAGACGGCGCCGCCCTCGCGCCGAAGCGCTCCGGTTTGGCGCCGTAGCGTGCCATCTGGCCCTGCATGGCGGGAGCGGTGGAGACGTCGACCGACGAGGAGAGCAGCTCGAGCACGAGGCGACGGCTCAGGCGAACGCGCTCGGAGTCGGTGTGTACGACCATTCCGGGCTCGGCCTGGCGCGAGCAGGAGGGGACGAGCGTGCGCGCGCCTTCGAGCTCGACCACGCAGACACGGCATACGTTCACGGGCGTGAGGTTCTCCGCGTAGCAGAGGGTCGGCGTGTCGACGCCGAGGGCCTTGCACGCGTCGAGGAGCGTGGAGCCCTCGGGCACGTGCACCGCGCGACCGTCGATGGTGACCTCGACAGTCCGAACTTCGGCGCTCATCGGCAAGGCTCTCATGCAGTCTGCCTCCCCTCGAACAGTTTGAGTTTCTTTGCGGCCGACTCGATCGCGCTCGACGCCGTCTGCCCGAGACCGCAGATCGATGCATCGCGCATCACCTGACCGAGCTCCTTCAGCAGGGCCGCCTCCGATCCGTTCGATCCGAGAGGCGCGCCGCGCGCGCAACGAGCCATGAGCTCTTCCTGCCGGATTGTGCCGACACGACAGGGCACGCATTGCCCGCACGATTCGTCGCGGAAGAACTCGGCGATGCGCCGCAGGATGGGAACGATCGCGATGGTGTCGTCGAAGACCATCACGACTCCGGACCCGAGGGTCGCGCCGATCTTCCGCGTGTCTTCGAAGGTCAGAGGCGTCGCCAGCTCATCGGGGGTCACGAACGCGCCGGCGGCGCCGCCGAGGAGCACCGTCTGAATGCGCCGGCCGCCGGGAACACCGCCGGCCAGTGCGATGAGCTCATCCAGGCGCGTTCCGAAGCGCACTTCGTAGACACCCGGTCTGACCACCGTTCCCGAAACGCAGAACAGCTTCGTGCCGCTCGACCCGCTCGTGCCGAGCGCGATGTAGGCGCTCGCCCCGGCCGTGAGGACATCGAGCACGCTGACGAGCGTCTCGACGTTGTTGATTGCCGTCGGTTTGCGGAACAGTCCCGATTGCACCGGGAACGGGGGCTTGTTGCGCGGCTCGCCGCGAAAGCCCTCGATGGAGTTCATCAGCGCCGTCTCCTCGCCGCAGATGTAGGCGCCGGCACCGCGGCGAATCTCGATGTCGAAACGGAGACCTTGCCCAAGGATGTCGGGCCCGAGGAGTCCTCTGGCACGGGCCCGCTCGATGGCATTCTGGAGACGCTCGGCGGCGAGCGGGTATTCGCCGCGAATGTAGATATAGCCCTGCTCACTTCCCGTCGCGAAGCCGGCGATCGTCATCGACTCGATGACCGCGAAGGGATCGTCCTCCATGATGTAACGATCCTTGAACGTGCCCGGCTCCGACTCGTCGGCGTTGCACAACACGTAATGCGGGCGTGTGGTCATTTTCGCGACCGCGTCCCATTTGCGGCCGGTGGGGAAGGCGGCGCCGCCGCGGCCGACGAGTTTCGAATCGGTCACCTCGCGGATGACGTCCGAAGGGCCCATCTCGAGTGCCCGGCGCAGGGCCTCGTAGCCACCGTGCGAGCGGTAATCATCGAGGCTCGCGGGATCGACGACGCCGATCCGGCGAAGCAGACGGAGCTCGGGGCTTCCTGCCTGCGGTATGACGGTTCTCGGCGCCGTGTCGATCGATCGTCGCGTCAATGACTGCAGAACTTGCTCGGCGCTCGCCGGCCCCCATGCCCGCTCGAAGGGAGGCGCGCCGGCGGCGATGAGGAGCGCGGCGGGGGCCTTCTCGCACATCCCGAGGCAGGGGCTGCGCATCCACGCACGCTCGAGGCCTTCGCCAGCGGGGCCGAGCGTTCGCTCCAGCGTCTCGCACAGCGCGTCGGCGCCGGCGACTTTGCACGCGATGTCGTCGCATACGTGGGCGACCGACGGCGCCCGCGGCGTCATCGAGAACATCGCATAGAACGTGGCCACGCCGTAGCCCTCGGCTGGCGGAACTTCGAGTCTCCGGCAGACGTAGCCGAGTGCGCCGGGGCTGATCCAGCCGAAGCGCGCCTGCACTGCGTGGAGCGCGGGCAAGAGGAGATGTCGCCGTCCCTTCGCGACGCGCGCGGAGTTCGGCTCCTCACCCTCGGGCGGAACAGGCCCCAGGAGAGCGTCGACGGTCGCGCTCTCTTCGGGGGTCGGCGGTATGTCGATGGCCTTGAGGTCCAAGCGATCCTATTCTGTTGGTGCAGCGTCGATCTCTCTCAATGCCGGCTCGAGCTTGTCGATGCGGACCGCGGCCGCCTTGAACTCGGCCGTCCCCGATAGCGGATCCGTCGCGTCGATCGTCAGGATATTGACGTCGACTTCGTCCGGACTGTGCGGAGTCATGAAGACGAGTCCCGGTTTCAGGGACGGAACGATCCGCACGGGGGCGACGACCGAACCGCGACGGGAGGTGATCTTCACTCGTTCGTCGTCGATCACGCCGTAGCGGCGAGCGTCGTCAGGCGAGAGCTCGAGCGCCTCCGCGTGGCGGAGCGGCGAAGTGAACGACCCCGACTGGACGCCGGTGTTGTATGAGTCGAGACGCCGGCCGGTGGTGAGGCGGAGGGGAAATCTGTCGTCGAGCGCCTCGACCGGCGGCTCATCCTCGACGGCATGAAATGGCGCACGCGGCCCGACCACGGGGTTCTCCCAAAGCCGTTGGTGGAGGTGCATCGCGCCCGGATCCTCTTCGTTCGCACAGGGCCATTGAAGACCGCCGAGCTGCTCGAGTCGCGGGTAGGTCATCCCCTTGTGCATGGGGCTCAGGCTCCGAAGCTCGCTCCATACCTCCTCGGCGGTCGGCGATCCGAAGTCCTTCCCGAGGCGGCGCGCGAGATCGCAGAAAATCTGGATGTCGTCGCGAGCATCGCCCGGTAAGGGAAGGGCACGGCGCACCCGCTGCACGCGACGTTCGCTGTTGGTGACCGTGCCTTCCGCCTCGCACCAGCTCGCGGAGCCGGGAAAGACCACGTGCGCGAGCTCCGCCGTCTTTGTGAGGAAGATGTCCTGCACGACGAGGAACTCGAGCCCGCTGAGAAGCTTCATCGTGTGATGCGAATCCGCCTCGGACTGCGCCGGGTTCTCTCCATAGACATAGACACAGGTGAGATCGCCGCGGCCCATGGCCTCAAACATCTCGGTGAGGTGCCAACCATTCTTCGGCGGAATCGGCGAGCCCCAGGCCCGCTCGAATTTCGCGCGAGCCACAGGATCCTCGACATCCTGGAACCCTGGAAGCTTCGTCGGCAGGGCTCCCATGTCGCCGCCCCCCTGCACGTTGTTCTGGCCGCGGAGCGGAGAGAGGCCGGATCCATGGCGGCCGACATGTCCCGTGAGAAGCGCGAGGTTGATGAGTGCGAAGACGTTCTCGACAGCATTGTGATGCTCGGTAATTCCGAGGGTCCAGCAGAGCATGGCGCGATCGGCGCGCGCGTAGTCGATGGCCAGGCGCTCGATGAGCGCGGCGGGGACCCCGGTCAGCCGCTCGGCGCGGGCGAGGTCGTACTTCTGCACGACGGCGCGGTAGGCCTTGAAGCCCGTCGTGGCGCGCTCGATGAACGGGCGATTCTCGAGCCCGGCCTCGAGGATCACGCGTCCCATCGCGTTCGAGAGGGCGATGTCGCTCCCCACCTCGAGCCCGAGCCAGCCGTCCGCCCACTCGGCCGACGAGGT
>DASWBH010000401.1:0-4189 GCA_036390755.1 Thermoanaerobaculia bacterium | reverse complement strand
TCGCCAAGCGTCCGGCCCGCCAAGTAAGCCACCCATCGCCATTAGGTGCAGTTTGGGGTCAGCGTAGTGACCGCTCTCGTCTAGGTAACACGTGAATTGTGCGACCATTTCAGAAGTATGCCTCAGCGCCGTCATGGCCGCCGTCCAACTCGACGTAGCAGCGGACGCGGCCCGGCCCCCCCGGCGCCTCGCTCAGCAGAGCTAACATGAGTGTCGGCTTCGGCACGCGGAACCGTCCGCGCCGCTGAACGTCAGAGTTGGGCGGACGCCGGTGCGTTTCAGTCAGCTGGCACCGAGTACCACTGGTACATCCTGGCCCATTAGAACGTGAACAACCTGAACGCGAACAACAAACGTCGGTGACGGTCCTGAAGCTCAAGGTCGCATACAAGAAGGCAGACGGCGAGAGTTGAGCGCGACGCCGGACGCGCAGAGAAGGCGGATGATCAAGTTTCTGCAGGACGTCATCGACGACCTCGAAAAGCCGCAAGCTGAGGAACTCGAGACGAAACCCGAGCCGAAGAAGATTGCCGACGGCAAGACGGGGCGGTGGCGGCGCAGAATCTAGATGCGCGTCACACGCTGCTGATCGACTTCCAGTTCTTGAGACGCTCGGCGATCAACTCCGCGCGTTTTTGATCATCGCGTCCGTCGAGGATCTCCATGTCTCGCGGATCGGCGCGTAAATAAACGCCGGATGTGCGTATGCCCTCTTGCGGAATACCGTCCAAACGCGTCGTCCAGTACCCGGCGGCGCGATCGATCGATTCGATGCGGATTTCTCCCGTCCCTTGGAACTGGGGTGCGCCCGGATGTCGTGGCCGCTCAGCTCTAAAGAAGTAGAAGATGCCGGAAGGATCCTTCTTCTCTTTCGACGCCTCGCTCCAGTATCGCGCTGACAACGTGCCGTCCTCCTGCCACCCGCGGCCGCTGATCTCGAGCGCGCCGCCGCGATCGCGCGAGATCCGCAGAAGACTGACCGCCGACGGCTCCCGCGAGCTTCGCTCCGTCAGCGAGAACTGCCACCACAGGCCCTCGATGCGAGCCAGGCGGCCCTCGTTCTCGATCGCCGTCCGAATCTTCTGATTGATGACTTTCACTTCGCTCGCGGTCGTCGCTTCGCCGTAACGGATCGACGTGAGGCCGAGGAGATCAGTGGGAAGCTTCGCGCCATCCGCGTGGAGGATGAACGTCCGGCGCATGCCCAGGACGCCACCGAAGAGACCGGCTTCGAAGACGACGTTGTCGCGCGGCGAAGCTTGACCCGCTTGCGTGTCGGGCGCGTTCGTCGTCCAGTCGTCGCGTGCGAACACGAACGCGGCGAAGTCGACCTCACGCGTGAGCTCGATCAGTCGCTCAAGCGTCGTCGTGCCGGGATTGAAGGATGTCGTCCACGGCTCTACACGAGCGACATCTTCCAGCCCGCGCGTGAGAGCCTGAATCAGTTTCGCCTGTTTCCCCGACGATCCCAGAAAGACGCGAGGCTTCTCCATCACTGATCCTAGCTTATCAGGCTGATTGGCCGCTTCAAGGACGTACTCGGCCGACGTGTGGACAACCATGGCAACACGCCGGTTGCACTTCGCTCTGTCCGATCCTCCGTCTGTCGCGGCAACCGGCGCGCCGCTTCGCTCGTGGCAAGTGGAACCGTCCGCGCGGGTGAACGCGTGGTACGTTGGGCGGACCTTAACCCCTAGCGCCGGTATCGTGAGCTCATTACGTGGTCGAGTCACCCACTAACGTCGGCCTGTTTGAACCCGACGAAGGACACGCGAATTGAACGAAGCAGCCAACACCCCACACGGTCTCGAAGATCTCAAGATCAACGTGAAGATTAAGCTGTCATCCCTCTGGGCCAGCGTCATGTTCTGCTACATTTACGCCGACTACTTCGGGCTATACAGACCGGGAAAGTTGCAGGCCATCCTCAACGGCCAGTTTTTTTCACTCCCGACGACGCAAAGGGTCTTGTTGGGCGCTTCACTCATGTTGGCGATCCCGAGCTTAATGATCTTTCTATCAGTGGCGTTGCCACCGGTCTTCAATCGATGGCTAAACATTGTAGCCGGAGCCCTCTATACGGCAATCATCCTGAAAACGATGTGGGTGTGGGCGTTCTATATCTTCTACGGAGTCATTGAAATCTCGCTCACATCACTCGTCGTCTGGTACGCATGGAGATGGCCGAAGTCTCCAGCGAGCACCTAGTCACCGGAAGTTTCTCCAAGGTCTCCCGTCCGCGCACGCGGCCTAACTGTTGCGTCTCAGGACGTTGTTCCTATCCAGGCGACTGACGAACGCATTGTATGAAAGAGCGGAGTGAGCTCGGTTCGCGAAGCATCGTCTGGATCATTCGTTCGACCTTGCCGTTTGTGTGGGCGTGCGGGTGGCGAGGCTCGCTCCGTCGGCGGGGCAACCCTCGCCGTCTACGCGGCTCGGAATGACACGGCGCGCCGGATCACGGCGACCGACACGTCGTCCTCGATCTGCGTCCCGGCCGTGAACGCGCGCCACTCCGCCACGAGCTCGTCGACCAGTTGGCGCGATGATCCGCTCGGCTGCCATCCGGCGATCGCCTCGACGTAGCTGTCGCCGAACTCCCTCTCGCCGATGTTGCGCGCTTCGACCAGTCCGTCCGAGTGCAGCAGGATGCGCTCGCCCGGCGCGAGAGTTCCGCGCTGCTCCTGCCACTCGAGACCGCTCTTCACGCCGAGCGGATACGCGCCGCGGCTGATGCGATCGACGACTTTGCCCGTGTTGTCGATCTTGAGAATCGGCGGATGGCCGGCCAGCGTGACGACGAACTCGCCGTTGGGCGACAGAAGCACGTAGCAACAGGAGAAGAACGAGCGCGAGCCGCCAGTGCGGCAGAGAATGCGATTCAGACTGCTCATGATCGCGGCGGGCGACGGATCGACATCGAGCTGCGTGCGGAACGCCGCGTGTGCGACGGCCATCACGAGCCCCGCCGCCATTCCGTGGCCGGATGCATCGCCGAACAGAACGGCAAGCCGCCCGTCGGCCAGCTCGACGAAGTCATAGATGTCGCCGCCCACGGTGTTCGCGATGTGATTGAAGGCGGCGATCTCCCAATCCGCGGTCTGCGGCGGATGCTTCGGGATGAGGCTGGCCTGCAGTTCGCGCGCGAGGACCAGCTCGTCGCGCATCTTGATCTTGTCGATCAGCTCCATCGCCAGGAGCAGCGTCATGACCATGAACGTCACGACGATCTCCGCGAACGTCCTGACCGGAACGGACTGCAGTTGGAGGGCGAGGCCGCCGAGGGAGATGAAGAACGCGATGAAGGCGACGAGGAAGAGAAGACGGCGCAGGGGCGAGAGCCGCTTCGCCAGGCCGAACAGAATCGCGCTGCCTGTGCGCAGCCACCGACGGACGCGGCGCCGCTCGCCTTCGATCGCGGCGTGGTGATCGGCGATGAGAACCTTCTTCGTCTCCGGCCACTCGAGCGCGTACATGTGTTGCACGTCGTCGGTGGTCAGCGAGGAAATGGTGCTCTTGCCGAGGTCGAACCAGTCACGGAACCGGGCCACGACCCGATTCTACGGCTCGCAGAGGCGCGAGTTGCGTCAGGCCACCGAGCTTCGGGAGGCCTCGTCCTTTTTCGGATCGCTGTCCAGGGGAATCAGCCGCAGGGGCTCGAACGGATTCGCCTCCTCTGCGGGTGCGGGCCGCTCCTCCTGAGGCGTGCGCAGCATCATCGTCAACATTCCGACGCCGATGAGCCCGGCGATGATCAGCGCGATGCCGCGCGCGAGGCGGCCGTCAGCCGGTTTGCCCGGAACCACGCGCGCCGGCTTGATCACAGCCGCTCGTTCGACGTGTCGCACTTCGATATGACGGGAAGGAGCTGGTGCGGCGGCGGCGGCGACTTTCGGCGCGGGAAGCGGTTTCGCCGTGACGCCGCCTGCTTCGGCAACGCGGATCGCGTGTTTCCTGGCCGCCGGAGTCGGCCGAACGACGCTGAGTATCGGCTTCGCCTTTGCTGCCGTGTGGCCGCTCAGTGCATGCCGGAGCAGGAACGTGCGCGTCTCAGCTGATGGATAGAACGAGTTTCCGTGCGAGTCGATGATGCGGTAGTCGTCGATGAACGCGTTGTAGTCGGGGTACTCGGCGGCGAGTCTCGCACGTGTCTCGTCGCCGTAGAACGCGCCGACGGGATCGGTCAGCG
>DASWBH010000400.1:0-8820 GCA_036390755.1 Thermoanaerobaculia bacterium | reverse complement strand
GATGCGCGGCCGCGATCTGGAGACGACGCGGCGCTCGATCCGCCGCTACAGGCGGATCCCGCTGGCGATCCTGAATTTCGTCGAAGGGACGCGGTTCACGCAGGAGAAGCACGACGACCAGGAGTCGCCGTACCGCCACCTGCTCCGCCCCCGCGTCGGCGGCGTCGCCTTCGTCCTGGCCTCCCTCGGCGAACAGCTCGACGGAGTGGTCGACGTCACGATCGCGTATCCGAGGCCCGACATCACGGTCTGGGAGCTCCTGACCAACCGGGTCGAGCGAATCGTCGTGCGGGCGCGCTGCCTGGAGGTCCCGGCTGAATTCCTCAACAACGACATCACCGAGCCGGGGCCGGCGCGCGACGACTTCAAGCAGTGGATCGAGTCGTTGTGGACGGCGAAGGACAAGCTCCTCGCCGACATTCATACCGTGGTACACTAATACCATGACAGAACGGTACGAAGTCGAACGCGTCCAGACCGGCGTAAGGATGGAGAAGCGCATCCTCAAGGTCCTCAAGGGTCTCGCCGAATATCACGACATCACCCTGGGCGATCTCCTGGAGGGAATCGTCCTGCACGTCTTCGAGGGGAAGCTCCCCTTCAAGGAGCAGAGCCTCAAGAAGATCGGCGAGCTGAAGAAGGTCTACCACCTCGACCTCGACGCCCGGGCCAGCCACCAGCTCGTCGAGCGCAAGCCGGCCAGGGCAAGGAGCAGCCGTGGATGACCGCGCGTTCCTGGAGGCCTTCGAGCGTTGCCAGCTCGCAGAGTTCCATCACCGCGATCACGTTCGCGCGGCGTGGCTCTACCTTTCGGAGTCGCCGCCGCTCGTCGCACTCGAGCGATTCACCGCGTCGCTCAAACGCTTCGCGGCCGCGCAGGGAAAACCAGGCCTCTACCACGAGACGATCACGTGGGCTTACCTCTTTCTGATCCGCGAACGGATGCGCGACGGCGAAACGTGGGACGGATTCGCGGAGCGCAATCCCGACCTGATGCAGTGGAAGCCGTCGGTGCTCGACCGCTATTACCGCGCCGGGACTCTGGCCTCCCCGCGCGCCCGTGAGACCTTCGTCCTGCCCGACTCGAGCCTGAGCTGACCAGCCCGCCTTCCCGTCCTACGAAGAATTTCGTTGACGTTACGAAACCCTTCGTATAGGTTCTGCGTAATCAAAATTCGAGGTGGCTGGCCATGACCGAGAAGCCCATTCCCCGTCCCACCGACGCCGAGCTCTCCATCCTGCGGGTGTTGTGGGAGCGCGGGCCGAGCACGGTCCGCGAAGTGCACGACGCGCTGAGCAGCAGCCACGACACCGGCTACACGACCGTGCTGAAGCTGATGCAGATCATGACCGAGAAGGGTCTGGTCACGCGCGACGAGTCCCAGCGCGCGCATGTCTACGACGTACGCCACAGCGAGCAGCGGATGCAGCGCCACATCGTGGCCGACCTCGTCGAGCGCGCGTTCGGCGGCTCGCCGGCCAAACTCGTCATGCAGGCGCTCTCCGGCCGCAAAGCGTCGCCGAGCGAGCTCAATGAGATCCGCGAACTTCTCGACACGCTGGAAGGAGACAAGCGATGAGCACGAGCGATCTTCTCGGCGGTCCGCTGGCGCAGGCCATCGGCCTCGCCCTTCTCCACGCGCTCTGGCAGGGCGCGATCGTGGCGGCGATTGCCGCAGCGGCCCTGGCTCTGATGAGCCGGCGCACGGCCGCAGCGCGATACGCCGTGGCGTGCGGCGCCCTGGCCCTGGTGTTCGGCCTGACCGTCTTCACCGCCGTGCGCTCGTACTCGCCACCTCAGGAAACTTCGCCGCCGGCGATCGAAGTCGCAGCACCTGCTGCCGATGACGCCGTGCTGATCCCGGCGAGCGTTGCGCCGCAGACGTTCGACGACTCGTGGACCGTTGCGCTCACGACGGTCCGCAGTCACATCCCGCAGATCCTCCTGGCCTGGCTCGCCGGCGTCCTCGTGCTCACGGTTCGCCTCGCCGCAAGCTGGACTCGCGCGCGTGCGCTCGCCTCGCGCGGAGCGGTTGACGCTGACGAAGGGTGGCAGCGCATCGCCGCGAAGCTCAGCGCTGCGCTCGGACTTCGCCGCCGCGTTCGCCTGGTGATCGCCGGAGGACTCGACGTGCCGAGCGTCATCGGCTGGCTCCGGCCGGCCATTCTCCTTCCCATCGCCAGCTTCAGCGGGCTCACGACCGAGCAGCTCGAGATGGTCCTCGCACACGAGCTCGCGCACATTCGCCGCCACGACTTCCTCGTCAACGCGATGCAGTCGGTCGTTGAAACGCTCCTCTTCTACCACCCGGCAGTCTGGTGGCTCTCGCGGCAGATCCGCATCGAACGCGAGAACTGCTGCGATGACCTCGCCGTGTCGGTGTGCGGCGACGCGATCCAGTACGCGCGCGCTCTCGCGCAACTCGAGGAGCTGCGCGGCGCGCCGGCCGTCGCTGTCGCTGCATCCGGCGCATCGCTGATCGGACGCGTTCGGCGCCTCGTCGGCGCGCAGAGCGACCGCTCGCTGTTCTCGAATGGATGGACCGCAGCCGCCGCGACGATGAGCTTCGTCCTGCTGCTCGCGGTCACCGCCGCTCCGATGCTTGCCGAGCGGAAGCCGCAGCAGCCGCCGAAGCCTCCCGGCACGCAGATCGACGTCAATGCGCCGAAAGCGCCGGCGCCGCCGGCGAAACCGGCTGACGAAGCCGACGACGAGAACGCGACCGACGAGCCGGATGTCGAAATGCCGGATGTGAACGTGGAAGTGCCTGAGATCAATGTCGACGTGCCGGACGTCGATGTCTCCGTCATGCCCGGCCCGGTTGTGGCGCCGGTGCCCCAGATCCATGTCAGAGTGCCGCGAATCCATGTGACCGTGCCGAACGTCGCGCCGATGGCGGCTGCTGCAGCCATGGCCGGTATCACCCCGATGCCGCCGATGGCGCCGATGCCGCCGATGGCCGCGGTCGTCGGAGTCACGCCGATGGCAGACGATGTCGACGACGACGAACCGTCATCGCCGGCGCCGCCGGGCAGGTTGTCGGTCGACGACCTGATCGCTCTGCGCGTGCAGGGCATCACGCCCGACTACATCCAGAACATGCGCTCGGCCGGACTCGGCGACGTGCCGCTGCGCGAGATCATCGGCATGCGCGTGCAGGGAGTGACGCCCGAATACGTCCAGGGGATGCGCTCGGCCGGATTCAGCGATCTGACTGCGCGCGACATCATCGGCATGCGCGTCCAGGGCGTGACGCCCGAATACGTCAGCGGACTGCGATCGGCCGGAGTGCCGATCAAGACCGCCCGCGACGTCATCTCGCTGAAGGTGCAGAACGTGACGCCCGAATTCGTCCGCTCGCTCGCCGCAGCGGGCTACGACCATCTCACCGTCCGCGACCTCCTTCGGCTCGCCGTTTCGGGCGTGAATGCAGACTTCATCCGCGAGATGTCGAAGTACAAGAAATAGGAGACGGGCGTGAGAACGATCTCTATCGCTTTGCTCTGCTTCGCCGTTGCGATCACCGCCGCCGCGGCCGACGTTCACGGCGCGTGGACGGCCACAACGGACACCGACACTCCCGGCCGCGTGCACCTCTTCATCACAGCCGGAGAGTGGATGCAGTCGGGTCATTCGTTCGACGCATCGACTCTCGCTCTCTCGCCCGGGACACTGCACGCGACGACGAGCACGCCTGTGACGCTGAAGCTCGAACGCGACGCCGGCACGCTGCTCTTCGAAGGGACGTTCAGGAACGGCGACGGCGCCGGCCAGTTCACGTTCACCGCGAACCGCAATTACCTCGAAGCGTTGCGCGCGATGGGCGTGATGAACGATCTGCCGGAGGAGCGCTCCGAGCCGGAACAGATGCTCGGCCTCGCCCTGATGGACGTCTCGCTCGACTACGCGCGCGCCATCCGGAGCGTGTTCCACGACATCACGCTTCGCGATCTTCGCAAGGGCCGCGCGGTCGGTGTCACGCCCGAGTTCATCGCCTCGATGCGTCAGCAGGGAATCGAGATCAGCGACATGCACGAGGCCGCGAGGCTCGCCGCTGTCGGCGTCACGGTCGATTACGTCCGCGCGATGCGTGCCGCCGGCGTCCACGTGACCGACGCTCACGATGCCGTCCGTCTGAAGGCCGTGAACGTGACGCCGGAATTTGTGGCCGAACTGGCCCGCGCCGGCTACACGAATCTCTCGACCCGCGACCTCATCCGCATGGCCGCCACCGGCGTGAACGGCAAGTTCATTCGCGAGATGTCGAAGTACAAACAGTAGGAGATCTCATGAAGCGATCCGCCGCGGTGCTCACGTTCGCTGCAATGCTCACCGCCGCCTCCGCGGCCGCCGCCGTGCGCGGCGCGTGGACAGCGGAAGTCCGCGATTCGAACGCGATGATGCAGCTGAATCTGTCGACCCACGGCTCGAATCACTTCGGCCAGCCGATGGCGATCAGCGACTTCGCCGGTCTCTCCGAAGCGTCAGCGCGCGCCGCGACGCAGACGCCGGTCAACTTCGAGCTCCGCCGCGAAGCGGGAACCGTCGCGTTCGAAGGCACGTTCAAAGATGGCTTCGGCGCCGGTCAGTTCACCTTCACTCCGAACTCCGGCTACGTCGCCACCCTTCGCAACCTCGGCGTCTCATTCGACCAGTCGAACCGGGACGACGACGAGATGCTCGTCATGGCGCTCATGGACGTGTCCACGCCATTCATCCGCTCGATGCAGGCCGAGGGGTATCGGGAGTCGGCGGATGGGTACTTGCAGATGCGGATCTTCAAAGTCACGCCGGAGCTCGTACGCGAGCTGCGCGGCCTGGGCTTCGACCACATCAGCGCGGACGATCTCGTCGCCACGCGCATTCACAAAGTCACGCCCGACTACATCCGCTCGATGCGCGCGGCAGGCTTCGCCGACCTGAGTCTCGAGCAGTTCGTCGAAAGCCGGCTTCACAAGGCCACGCCGGAGTTCGCCGCGCAGATGAAAGCTCTCGGCTACGGCAACGTGAGCTTCGACCGTCTCGTCGAGTTCCGCATCCACGGCGTCACTCCCGACTTCATCCGCGACCTCGCCGACCTCGGATACACGAACATTCCTGCCGAGCGGCTCGTGGAGATGCGCATTCATCGCGTGACGCCGCAGTACATCCGCGAGCTCAAGGATGCCGGCTACGAGCGCGTACCGGTCGAGAAGCTGATCGAGATGCGCATTGCCGGGATCGACGCGGCATTCGTGAAGAAGATGAATAAACGGGATTAGGGATCGCCCTTCCGCCCTCTCCCGCTCGCGGGAGAGGGTGGCGCGAAGCGCCGGGTGAGGGCCCCTCATCCGCGGCTTCGCCGCACCTTCTCCCCGCTTTGCGGGGCGAAGAGGAAACGTCAGTGCCTCACCGCCCTACGCCTGCCAGCGCTACGCGCCGCCTCCCATCCGAGCTGCACGACGTCGAAGTCGCTTGCCTTCAGCGCGGCGAATGCGGGATTGAGCACGTCGCTGTCCCAGCGCGTGTCGTACGTTCCGGTGACGTACATGTCGGTGCCGTTGTCGGCGACGATCAGGCCGTACGTCTTCATTGCGGTGAAGATCCTCTGCACGGGCTCCGGAAACGACGAGATGTCCTTCGACGCCTTCAGGCGAAGGCGCGCGCCCATCGGCAGCGCGCCAGACGTGTTGCCGGCGTTGTGCGACGCAGGAAACACGTAGCCGTTCGTCGCACGCAGCGTCACGCGAAACGCGTGGCGGATCGGTTCGGATCCGTAGGCCTCGTCGTAGCGAACGAGGCCCGGCAGAATCGCGAGGCCGGCGGCGTCGGCGCTCGTCCATCCGTCGGGCCGGCGCGTGTTCGAGTCGAGCGGAAAGATCGCGCCCGATCCCGCTTCCCACCGCGAGCCGGTCCAGCGCAGCGCGTACAGCTCGAAGAGAATGCGATTGTCGCGATCGACGAGGAGCATGTGCCGGTCGCCATCGGCGTTCGGATCGCTGCCGGCGAGACCGCCTTCGATCCACTTCTGCTGCGTCTTCGCCTCCTCGGGGATCGGATAACCGGCCGGACGTCCGGGCGCGCCGGGATCGCTCTCGTCCGCGTAATCGAACGCGACCGGAACGAGCGGCTGCGACCCGGAGACCACAACGTATGGCATGCCGTAGACCGGCGCGGAGGCGTCGCCGCTGTCGCCGCCGAAATCGGGATGCATCCCGCGCGAATTGCCGATGAACGCAATGAGCGCGGCGCTGTTCGGATCGACGGGCGCCGCGCTGACGTCGCCGTTCCACCAATTCGTTGGCGGGAACAGCGGAAGAGGACCTGGGAGCGCGCCGCCGCGCACAGGCGTCTGCGCCAGGGCTGCGGCCGCGAGCGACAAAGTCAGCAGCGCGACGGCGACTCTCAAGACCACTCACTGTGCGCTCGGCTTTTTGCGCCGGGCGTGCGCCGGGTCACAACGGCGCCGCTATTCGCCGCGCGCGGCTTTGATCACCGCTTCCATGTGGCCCAGGTAGCGCTCGAAGGCGCGGCGTCCCGCGGCCGTGAGCGAGTACTCCGTCTTCGGTATGCGCCCTTCGAACGACTTCCTGCACGTGAGGTAGTTCGCCTCTTCGAGCTTGCGCGTGTGCACGCTCACGTTGCCGTCGCTCGTCTGGAGGATGCCTTTCAGCTCGTTGAACGTCAGGCTGGAATTCACCGCGAGCGCGCTGACGATCGCGAGCCGCGTCTTCTCGTGGATGATGCGATCGAGATCCGGGATCCGCGACTCCACCGGCTGGCGTCGCGGCGCTGCTTGTTCGAGCGATTTGCGAGCTGTTCTAGCCACCATAGCTCCTTGCGATGATGTAGCCGAAGGCGATGTGCAGTCCGCCAAAGCCTGCGGCCATGATGAGGTTTGCGATGCCGAACGGGACGAAGCAGGCCGCGAGTCCGAGGAGCATGAAGCAAATGCCCATGAGGGGGATGGCGCGGATGGAGAACGCGCCGCTGCTGATGAACGACGCTCCGTAGAGCAGCAGCCAGACCGCGGGAAGAGGAGTGAACATGCCGGCGCGGACGAGAGCGATCGTGATCAGCGCCGCGGCGACGAGCGGCGCGCTGTACGAGACGAAGAAGCGGCGCGCGGGCGTCGACGCGAGCGAGACGTGGGCGCGGCGCGCTTTCGTGTACATCGTCGCCGCGGCGATCGCGATCGCGACGGCAGCATCGACGACCCACGTGATCACCCACAGCCGCGGCTGCAGACCGAATCGGGAGGCGATCGCGGCGGTCACGAGCGCGGTCACGCCGATCGCGCAGCCGCCCCACCCCGGGATCGACGTGAACGCGGAGGCGCGCTCCATCGTCTCGCGGATGTAGCGGATGTTGTGGAGCGCGTGATCGTGAAGCGCGGCGCGTTCGGTCAAGGAGGCCATTCTAGGCCAAGCGCTTTGTCGCGGAAAGCGCGATTCGGGTTCGGGGTTCGGAGTTCGCAAGCTGGAGAGCGTTCCACAGTTATTTTATATTCTGGTCGGTAAACCACCAGCTCTCGAGGCCGCTTGTGGCGCGGACGATCGGGAGATCGACGCCCCGCCTGGCGTCCTCGAGGATTCCGCGCTTCGATTCACCCGCTGCGAGCACCATCCGCAAACCGGCGTCGCGAATGACCGGCAGCGTCAGCGTGACGCGCCACTGGTTCAGTCGCGGTACGAATACTTCTGCGGCTACGCGGTCGACCACATCGAGCACCGGCGTGCCGGGGAACAGCGACGCCGTGTGCCCATCCTCGCCGACGCCGAGGACCACGACGCCGAGCTTGTCGATCGCAAGGCGCGCCCAGTCCGCTTCGAATTCGCGCACGGTCGCGGCGGGATCGTTCAGCTCGGTCTTGAACCTGAGGAACTCGTGGCCGGGCAGAATGCCGTCGCGGAACAGCGTGCGCTGCATCATCGCCGCGTTCGACTGCGGATCGTCGAGCGGCACGTAGCGTTCGTCGACGACGACCCAGACGATGCGCGACTTCGCGAGCTCGTCGCGATACTTCGTGCCGAGAAGCTCGTACATCGGCTTCGGCGTTGATCCGCCGGAGAGCGCGACGACCGATCGGCTCTTCGACACCGCGCGTTGAACGAGCGTCTGTGCGGCGCCGCGCACGAGGTCATCGACCGAATCGAAAATGCGGAGGTTCATGCGCGCAGGCGCGCGGCCAGCTGCGCCGCGATCGGCAGCGCCTTGACGAACACCCGATCGGCCTCGGGTCGCTTCAACTGCCGCACGATCAGCTCCGGCGTCGCGCGTCCGAGGACGCGAGTGACGCAGTTGAGCGGGAGGGCCACGCCGTCGACCTGGGTCTGCAGCACGCCCTTCGCCGAATCGCGCGCGATCAGCACTTCGCTGTGATCGTCAAACTCCATTCGCACACGGCTGAGCGCGCCGGCGTGCTCGCTTTGCGGCTCGAGATCGAACGCGTATTCGATGTCGCCGATGCGATCGACGCCCGCCTGCGCATTCATCCATCCGGCGAAATACAGCGACTCGATCGAATAGCCGAAGAGAGTCTCGCCACCGCCGGTGGCAGCGATCGAGAGCCTGCGGATCGAGCGCAGACGATCGCGCATCTCCTGCGGATCGAACAGCATCGCCGCCGCGAGCCGCCAGTCTTCCAGGCGAACCCAGTTCAGATCGGCGGGTGCGGTGGTTGTTCGCTTCGCGATTTCGTCCAGCCACACCAGATCGGCGACGGAGTCGAATTGCGACGAGTCGACGATGAGCCGGTCCGCGCAGTCGAGCAGCGTCTCGACGTAGTCGTGCTCCTCGTTCGGCAGGTCGCCGAGCCACCACACCGCAACAGGCATGTC
>DASWBH010000399.1:0-22818 GCA_036390755.1 Thermoanaerobaculia bacterium | reverse complement strand
CTGGATCGGATCGGCCCTGGGCATCCGCGACGTGCGAACGCTCGTCGTCATTGCGACATTGCCATCGATCATTGCCACTGCGATCAGCACGGCGCTCGTGCACGCACTCGCGCTCCGCTGGACCGCGGATCTTCGCGTCGCACGAGCGGCCGCGCTGCTGTTCGCGGTTCACTGGCTGCCGTTCGGATTCGCAAGCACCGCCTATCCGCGCGCGATTTCGACCGCGTGTGTTCTGCTCGCGGTGCATCTGCTCGTGAACACGACGTCGCCGGTTGCGGCAGCGGCCGCGGGCGCGCTGTGCGGCCTGGCATTCGCGGATCGATTCAGCGAAATCGTGTTTCTCATCCCGCTGCTGATCGTGGCGCGACGACGTACGCTGGTCGTCGTCGCTGCGTTCGTCTTCGCTGTCGCGCTCTTCGTCGGTTTCTACGATGTCGTTACGTGGGGCGAATGGTTCGGCAGCATCCGTAAGTTTGGCGCGCTCACACTGGTCGAGGCCGATTTCGCGTCGCGTCTCAAACATCAGAGCGTCGTCTGGTATCTGTTGATGCTGCCGCGCTGGTTCTCACCGGCGCTCCTGCCGTTCGCGTGGCTCGCGCGGAGATCGCGGCCGGCGGCGACGATTGCGCTGCCGTTCGTCGTCGTTCCCGTGGCGCTGCTCTCGCTCGTCGCGCACAAGGAGATGCGATGCCTCCAGGGCGTCATTCCGTTCGCAATGCTGATCGCGGCGATCGGGTTCGGCGCGATGCGGCGCCGCGATGTTGCCATCGCGCTGCTCGCGATCGGCCTCGCCTGGGATACGTACGGCCTGCGCTTCGTCACGCGTAAATCGATGCCGGCCGTCGAAGCGGCGCAGATCCTCGGCGCAGACACGCACGTGCAGACCGTCGTCATGTCGCAGCTCTGGGCGTATGGCGATCGCCTCTACTTCGGCGACCGCATGAACGTCATCGACGTCGGCACACCTCCACGCAACCTCAGCGGCTCGATCCGGTCTGCGGATGCGGTGTGCTTATACGACAGCGACGTGACGCCCGAGATCCAGCGCACGCTTCACGACAGCGGTTTCGCTGCGTCGCCGGTCGTCAGGTACTCCTCCGCGCGCGAGGTGGTCGTCTTCCGCCGGGTCAGCTCATCATCTTCCGGAACTTCGGATCCAGCGCGTCGATGAGGCCGTCGCCGAGGAAATTCAGGCCCATCACCGCGAGCATGATGGCGATGCCCGGGAAGATCGCGAGATGGTTCGCGAGACCGAGGTAACGGCGGCCGGCAGTGAGCATCGCGCCCCACGACGGCGTCGGCGGCTGCACGCCGAGGCCGAGGAACGAGAGGGCGGCTTCAGCGAGGATGGCGCCCGCGAGGCCGAGCGTCGCCATGACGATGACGGGATTGATCACGTTCGGAAGCACGTGCAGGACGATGACTCGCGGCGACCTTGCGCCCAGCGCCTTCGCCGCCGTGACGTACTCCATCTCGCGAACCTTCAGCACCTGGCCGCGGACGAGCCGCGCGTAGCCGACCCAGCCGATCGTCGCCAGTGCGAGGATGACGTTGTTGAGACTCGGGCCCAGGACCGCCACGAGCGCGATCGCGAGAAGGATTCCGGGAAACGCCAGGAGGATGTCGCAGAGGCGCATGACGATGAGGTCGACGGCGCCGCCGAAATAGCCCGAGATCGCGCCGAGTGTCACGCCGACCAGCGACGCGAGAATCACCACGCTGAATCCGACGCGCAGCGACACGCGCGCGCCGTAGAGAATCCGCGAGAGCACGTCGCGGCCGAGATCGTCGAGCCCGAGCAGATGCTGTTGCGACGGAGCCTCGAGGCGCCGCGCGGTGTCCTGCACGTCGGGGTCGAATGGAGACAGCAGCGGCGCCGCGAGCGCGACCACGACGAGCGCCACGGTCAACAACAGACCGGCCGTGAAGGCGAAGTTTTTCAGGAGGCGCTTGAACGTCTTCATTCCAACTTGATCCGCGGATCGACGACTCCGTACAACATGTCGCTGAAGAAATTGACGAGGATGTAGGTGACGGCGATGACGAGAATCGACGCCTGCACCTGCGGGTAATCTCGCGTGTTGATCGACTGGATGAGCAGCCGTCCCAGTCCCGGCCACGAGAAGATCTGCTCGGTGATGATCGCGCCAGTGAGCAGCGATCCGAACTGCAGCGCGAGCACGGTGATGACCGGAATGAGCGCGTTCTTCAGCGCGTGCCGGAAGATCGCCTTCACGCGCGTCGCTCCCTTCGCGATCGCCGTCGTCACATACAGCTGGCCCAGCTCCTCGGCCAGGCTGACGCGGATCATGCGCGTGAGAATCGCGGCGAGAGCGAGACCCATCGTCAGCGACGGCAACACGATCGACTTCAATCCTTCTTCGCGTCCGGAGACCGGGAACCACGTGTGATTGATCGCGAAGGCGATGATGAGCAGCGGGCCAAACCAGAAGCTCGGCATCGACACGCCGACCAGCGCGAAGAATCGCGCCACGTTGTCGATCCACGAGTTTCGATAGATCGCCGAGATGATGCCGAGCGGAAACGCGACGATGAGTGCCACGAACATCGCGCCCATCGCCAGCTGGATCGTGGCCGGATACCGCTCCATGATGGCCTTGCTCACTTTCTCGTTCGTCCGGAACGAGCGGCCGAGGTCGCCATGCGCCACGTTGCCGAGGTAGGTGACGTATTGCTGCCAGAGCGGCTTGTCGAGGCCGAGAGACTTGCGGATGGCCTGAATGTCTTCCGGCCGCGCGCCTTCACCGGCAATCGCTGCGGCCGGGTCGCCCGGAATCAGATGGATGAGCGAGAAGACGAGGGTGAGGATGCCCAGAGTAATCGGAATCATCTGGAGCAGCCTGCGGATGATGTACTGCGTCATCGGACTGCCTCAGCGGCTGCAACTCGCACGCCGGGCGGCGATCAGGTTTTTCCCGTGAAGTGCCAGCCCCGGATTTTCATCGCCGGCGCAAACGTCCCGCCGAACGTGTTGTACCAGGCGGAGACCCGGCGGCGCTCGCGCGTGATGCCCTCGATGTTCGAGAAGCCCTCGACGATCGACTGCGTCCAGCGGAGGTTCGGCAGCCGCGCGGTCACTTCGCCGTCGCGAATCAGGAATGTGCCGTCGCGCGTGGTGCCGGTCATCAGCGCCGAACGCGGCTCGAGCAATCCGTTGACGTAATTGAATCGCGTCACCCAGATGCCGAGCTTCGTCGAAGCGATCAGCTCCTCGCGCGAGGCGTCTCCCGCCGCGATCGCGAGATGAAAGGCCGAGCCGTGGTCGGAGGACCCGAGGTGCCAGGCGTTGGCGGTCGCGGGGAGCGAGAGGCGGTCGGCGTACGCCTTGTCGACGACCGGAGTGCGCGGCACGCCGGCCTCGATCAGCGTGATCAGACGGCGCGGCAGTCCTTCCATGTCGAACGGAAAGGGGAGGAATTGCTCGTCGATCGAATCGTCGGTCAGCGTGAACCGCTCGCTGAGGATTCGCCTTCCGATGTTGCCGACGAAGAACGACGAGCCGTCCTCGAACGACTGTCCCGAAAGCGAGATCATGTTGACCCAGTCGAGGACCTCGGCGATGGCAGGCGACTCGAGGATGACGTCGTAGGCGGCCGGCTGGAGATCTTCGTTTTTCCCGCCTCGCAGCGTCGCCTTCTCGACCGCCTCGTCCCCGAGTGCGGCGAGATCGATCGATGAGCGCGAGCAGGTCGTGGCGTACCCGGAGCCGGCGGCATGAAGGCCGATGACCGTCGCGTCGTTCGATGTCGCGCGACAGAAGCGTCGCACGCCGTGCGTGTTGCCGCAGGCGACCGACACGATTCCGGTCGTGTACGAGCCGGCGAACTGCACCTGATGCGCCGCGCCGCGGTCGAACATTTCGCGGAGCGCGCGCGCCTTAGCCTCGGGACTGATCAGCGCGCGCTCGTCGAACGTGCGCAGCGCGGGCGCGGCCTCGTTTTCCCGATAAAGGCCGCTGAAGTTGGGAAGAGGGCGGGCGTGGCGCGCGGCATCGCGGGCGAGCTGCGCGGTCGCGGCGATGCTCTCGTCGTCGAATACTGTCGTCGAGGCGACGCCCATCGCGCGGCCGGCGATCACCCGCAGTGTCAGCTCCGCACTCTCCTCCGACATGTTCTGGTGCAGATTCGAGTTGGCGAAGCGGCTGATGTTGCGGTCCGCGGAGACAAGCACTGCATCCGCCTCA
Organism: Thermoanaerobaculia bacterium; assembly: GCA_036390755.1. Classification (GTDB taxonomy): domain Bacteria; phylum Acidobacteriota; class Thermoanaerobaculia; order Gp7-AA8; family Gp7-AA8; genus DASVHS01. Next base: position 18,614 of record DASWBH010000399.1, on the reverse strand, counting down.
TCAGCGCGCGCAGTGTCGAGCGCACGGTCGAGAATCTCGAATGCGGATCGCTCGTCCCCTGCGCTCAGCGCTCTGCCCTCTGCGCCCGGCATCAGTGCATCTCGATCGCGCGGAACCGCGCTGCCGGCGCGCCGTGTGCGACGCGCATGGTCTGCATCGGATCGCCTTTGCCGCAGTTCGGAAGGCCCCAGACCTGCCACGTCGAGCGGTCGGCGATCGCGTCGCACGAGCGCCAGAATTCCGGAGTGCTGCCGGTGTAGACCGGATTGCGCAGCAGCTGTCCGAGGCGGCCCTTCTCGATCTCGTAAGCGACTTCGCAGCCGAACTGGAAGTTGAGCCGCACGTCGTCGATCGACCACGACTTGTTGGTGTCGACGAAAATGCCGCGCTTCGTGTCGGCGATGAGCTCGTCGAGCGTCGTCGCTCCCGGTTCCAGGTTGATGTTCGTCATGCGGATGATCGGAATCCGCGCGGCGCTCTCCGCGCGGACGGTGCCGTTCGACGTCCGTCCGATCGCCGGCGCCGTATCGCGTCCTGTCAGATAGCCGACGAACATCCCGCGCTCGACGAGCGGAAATCGCTGCGCGCGCACGCCGTCGTCGTCGTACGCAAACGAGCCGATCGAGCCGGCGAGCGTGGCATCGGCGACGATGTTGACGAGATCGGATCCGTAACGGAAGTTGCCGAGCATCGACGGCTGCAGAAACGATCCGCCGGCGAGCGAGATCTCCAGGCCCATGGCGCGATCGAGCTCGGTGGGATGGCCGCACGACTCGTGGACCTGCAGCGCGAGCTGGGACGAGCCGACGATCAGATCGAAGCGGCCGGCCGGCGACTTCGGTGCGGCGAGCAGCGCCAGCGCCTCGTCGCGCACCTGCAACCCCTTGCGCGCGAGGTCGAGCCGGTCGATGAACTCCCACCCTTCGGCCTGGTAGTCGCCGCCGAACGGGTTCGGATACGTGCGGCGCTGAAACTCGCTGCCGGCGATGGCGACCGCTTCGATGCCGCCGCCCATCTGCGTCGTGGTCTGCTCGATGAAGCTCCCTTCGGTCGATGCGAAGGTCTTCTCCTGCCGGTAGGACGAAATCTCGCCGGAGACCTGATGGATGCGCGCGTCGCCGCGCATCGCCTCGGTCGCGTTCATCAGGTGGTCGATCTTCCGTTCGATCGGAACGCTCCACGGGTCGACGCGATACGTCGAAGACCAGGTCGCGTCGTACGGCTCGACGTCGCTCAAGACGACACGCTGCGTCGAGGCGATGTTGCTGGCCGCGGCGACTTCGATCGCGCGCCTGGCCGTTGCCCGGACCGCGCCCGGCGAGGTGTCCGATGACGCAGCGAAACCCCAGCCGTCGCCGACGAGGACGCGCACGCCGACCGCGTGATCGACAGTCGAGGAGAGGTGATCGACTTCGCCGTTGCGCACCCGCACGTGCTGCTGGTGCGTTACGGTGTGGCGGATATCTGCGTAGCGAAGCGAAGCGCCGGCGAGAGAGGACAACACCTCGGCGAGGAGCTCCCGCGCCGGTTTCATCGGCGCGGGATTATGTCATTCCGAGCGGGGAGCGACGGTCGGCTCGTCGACTGCCGGCCCGTAGTAGTGGCACCTGCTGGTGCAAGTCTCCTCAATGGTGATCCGATGCAGCATGTGCAGTGCGGGTGCGAGCTGATTCCAGATCCAGATGGCCAGGCGCTCTGAGGTCGGGTTCTCGAGTCCGTCGATCTCATTGAGCAGATAATGATCGAGGCGCTTCACGACGGGATCCACGGCGCGCTTCAGATCGGCGAAGTCGATGAGCCATCCGGTGACCGGATCGATCTGGCCGCGCACCGCGACCTCGCCGCGAAAGGAGTGGCCGTGCATCCGGCGGCACTTGTGGCCTGCCGGCACGTTCGGCAGCCAGTGCGCCGCCTCGAAGCGGAAGTCTTTGACCAGCTCGATTTCCTGCGGCATCGCGTCCCGGCCGCGATTCTATGCTCTGGTAAACGTTTTGCTGTGGCGGCTAAGGTCATGAGCAACTACACCGCAACCGAAGACCGTTCACTCGGTCAGATCGTCAAGGATCTCACCGCCGATCTCTCCACGCTCTTCCGCAGCGAAATCGCGCTGCTGAAGCTCGAGTTCAAGGACATGGTGACGAAGCTCGGCGGCGGCGCCGCGATGTTCGCCGGCGCGCTGTTCCTGGGCCTCTTCGGAGTAGCGTTCCTCTTCGTCACCGCGGTCCTCGGCCTCGTCGCGCTGGGGGTTCCGGCCTGGGTGTCCTCGCTCATCGTCACGATCGTGCTGTTCGCCGGCGCCGGAATCCTCGCCGTCATGGGGAAGAAGAAGTTCGCCGCCATGAAGTTCGTGCCGAGCGATTCGGTGCAGCACATCAAGTCGGACATCGAGGCGCTGAAGTCCGACATCGCGCGCGTCAGGAGCAGATAAATGGGCATCGACAACGAGAAGAAGGAAATCGAGCACACGATCGACCGCGCGCGCGACGGAGTCGGCGAACGGATCGACGAGCTGGACCGCCGCCTGCGCACCCAGCTCGACATCAAGACGTTCGCCACCGAGCACGCTCCCCAGATCATCGCCGGCGGCGCGATTCTCGGCTTCCTGGCCGGGTTCGGCTTCCCGAAGGCGCTGCGCCGCGCGATCATCATCGGCGCGCCGCTCGCGTTCGTCGCGATGAAGCTCAAGAAGGCTCACGCGAACGGGAGCGGCGACGTCTCGCCTGACTACACGATCTAGCGCTCACTTGATCCTCACGTAACGCGATCCGGGCAGCGCCCGGATCCATCCGCCCAATTCGAGCTGCAGCAGCGACTCCGCGACGGTGCCCGGTGCGAGCGAGAGCCGCGCTGCGAGCGCGTCGACGTGCGTGGCTTCGTCGCGGCTCAGCACCGCGAGGACTTCGCGCATCGGCGACTCCGGCTCGGCTTCCGCCGCCTGGCGCTTTCGTTGGAAGTCGCCGGGCAGCTCGTCGAGCACGTCGTCGGCGTCGTGCACGAGCTTCGCTCCGTACTGGATCAGCCGGTGCGTTCCTTCAGCGCCTTTCGAGAAGATCGAGCCCGGCACCGCGAACACTTCGCGTCCCTGTTCGGCGGCCATCCGTGCGGTGATGAGCGAGCCGCTCCGGCTCGTCGCCTCGACGATGATCGTTCCGGCGCACAATCCGGAGATCACGCGGTTCCGGACCGGAAAGTTCTCCGGTAGCGGCGGAGTGCCGGGCGCGAACTCGGAGACGATCAGGCCTTCCTGCTCGACGCGCCGGAAGAGACGGATGTTGCCGCGCGGGTACACGACGTCGATCCCGGTGCCGAGGACGGCGATGGTTTGGCCGTGCGAGTCGAGAGCGGCTTCGTGTGCGGCTGCGTCGATCCCGCGCGCCAGACCGGACACGATTGCGAGGCCTGTCGCGACGAGCTGTCGCGTGATCGCCTGCGCGGCGTTGATGCCGTACGGCGACGCGCGTCGCGAGCCGACGACGGCCACCGCGGCCTGCGCCAGCAACGCGCGGTTGCCGCGCACGTGGAGCGCGAGCGGCGGGTCGATGATCTCGCGCAGCAGCGGCGGGTAATCGGGATCGCAAAGAACGATGACGTCATCGCGGAGTGCTTCGACATTGATTAACGGATTCTTTACGAGTGCGGCCTGCTCCGGCGTTACGCTCAGAAGTCCCTGCAACAGCGCGGAAGATGCGTTGCACGCGCTGGCAAGAGGGTCGAAATACTCGAGCAGCAGTCGCGTCCGGGCGGGACTCAGGAATGACAACAGGGACCAGGCGATCAGAAGATCGCGATCTTCGCTTTTCATGGGTGCAGTGGTGGAGAGCTGCGAGACCGCAGGTCAGGTGGGTGCCCACGAGTATAATCGCCGCGATTTGCCTCACCAAATCGAGGAGACCTCTCTGATGAAGCGCGCCCTCGCGGTGTCGATGCTCGTTTTGATCGCGGCCTGTTCGAGCAGCCGTCATCACACGCCGGAGGCGTCGCAGGAGAACTTCGGCGTGAACATGGCGAGGATGAACCTGTGGCGCGAAGCGCTCTTCCGCTTCCAGCGCGCCGTGCAGATGAATCCGACCGACGCCATGGCGCACAACAATCTCGCCGTCGCATACGAGGCGAACGGCGACTTCGACAGCGCCGCGAAGGAATACCGCGAGGCCATGCGCCTCGATAAGTCGAATCAGTACATTCAGAAGAACTACAGCCGCTTCGTCGAATTCGTGTCGCGCAACAAGAAACGGCAGCGTGGCGCACCGGCCCCACCTGCGAAAACGGCCGCCGCCACGGCGATGGAACCGGCGTCGTCCGGTGCGGCTGCTCCCGCTGCGGCCCCGCCGGTCGTCACGACCACCGCCGAGGGCCCTGCGCCATCGCCTCAGCCGACCGGCACAGCGCCCGCCGCCGTCCCGCCCGCTGCGACCGCACCGCCACCGACCCAACCGCCTGCGACAGACACGGCACCGCCGCCTGCGAAGCCTCCCGGAGAACGCTGATGAAGTCATTCGCCGCTGTCATTGCTGCACTCTCGATCCCGCTGGCCGCCAGCGCCGGCGTCATCGAGGTCAAGATGAAGCTGCCGGTCAAGCCGAAGCTGCAGATCGTCGGCGATGAGAAAGTCGCGATCGCGCCGTTCGTGATCGCGAGCAAAGGCGAGAAGAAGAACGACCGCGCGACCAAGGTCGACGTGCAGGCGGAGTTCGGCCGCTATCTGAAGAAGCAGCTCACGAAGAGCACGAAGCTGCGCATCCTCGAGGCGCCGCAGACGAAGCTTCCCGGCAACGACATGAAGTCGCTGGAAGCGAATCGCGACTACTGGAAGGACCTCGGCTCGAAGACGGGCGCGGACTTCATCGTCTCCGGCGTCGTCGACTTCGACATCAACGATAAGTCGGGCTACCGCACCGAGGAGTATGTGTCGCCGGCGGATGGAAGGACGTTCTACCGGCAGGTCCTCGTCGAGTCCACCGGCTTCGTGTTCGACATCGATATCGCCGTGTTCAACGCCGACACGGGCGAAAAGGTCGTCGAAGAGAACTTCCGCGACTTCAAGGAATTCGACCAGCGCAACTACGACGAGATCCTCGGCCTCTTCGAGAATCTACGCGCGCTGGAGACGCAACTCGTGGGCATCTTCGTCTCGCAGGAGACGTCCGCGACGCGGTACGTTTTCACCGACTGATCCCGTTACCTGTTACCTGTTCCCTGTCGTGCCACGCAACTTCCGGTAACAGGTAACAGGTAACCGGTAACAGGGAGGTCGTTTTGAAACGACTCACGTTCGTGCTCCTCGTCGTTGCGTTTGTCGCTGTCCCCGCTTTCCCGTTCGGCCAGAACAAGATCGTTTACGACAAGTTCAACTGGCACATCTACCACTCCACGCACTTCGACTTTTACTTCTATGACGAAGAGCGCGGGTCGCTGCAGCGCGTGGTCGACAACGCCGAGAGCGCGTACCTGAACCTCTCGCAGAAGTTCAACTACCAGATCTCGAAAAAGATCCCGCTGATCTTCTACGCCACGCATTCTGCGTTCGAGCAGACCAACGTCGACCTGAACTTCATCTCCGAAGGCGTCGGTGCGTTCGCCGAGCCGGCCCGCAACCGTATGGTGCTGCCGGTCGACATGAGCGACGACAAGCTCAATCAGCTCATCACGCACGAGCTCACGCACATCTTCGAGTACGAGGTCCTCTTCCAGGGGAAGCTCGGAAAGACGATCGCCGCCAATCCGCCGACCTGGTTCATGGAGGGCCTGGCCTCGTTCATGGGACAGGACGAGGACTCGCGCGACCGCATGGTGCTGCGCGACGCGGTGGTCAACGACCGCGTCCCGGCCATCACGCACAACCCGCAGGGTTACTTCGCGTACCGCTTCGGCCACGCCGTCTTCAAGTACATCCAGCAGAAGTACGGATGGGAAGGCCTCCGCGACTTCATCTACGAGTATCGCAACACGCTCGGCAACAACGTCGATAAGGCGCTCAAGCGCGCATTCGATGTGAAGCCGGAAGAATTCGACACGCGCTTCCGCACCTGGCTGCGCAAGCAGTACCTCCCGGCGCTCGTCGCCAAGGGCGAGCCGCAGGAGTACGGCGAGCCGTTCAAGATCGGCGAGGATATCTACAGCAACGAGATCTCGCCGGTGCCGTCGCCGTCGGGCGATCTGCTCGCCGCCTTCACGACGTACAAGGAAGACGTCGACGTGGTCCTGTTCAACATTCCCGAGCGCAAGATGCTCAAGAACCTCACCGCCGGCTACACCAGCCGGTACGAGTATCCGATCGCGCAGGCCTTCACGACGGGACCGGTGATGGGCCGCGACATCGCGTTCTCGCCGACCGGCGACCAGGTCGCGCTGTTCGTCAAGCGCGAGCGCGGCCGCGACCTGCTCCTCATCAATCCGCTGAACGGCCAGATCATCAAGAACGTTCCGATGGACATCGAGCAGCAGCTGTCGCCGGCGTACTCGCCGGACGGCAGGAGGATCGCCTTCGCCGGCATCGTGAACAACCGTTCCGACATCTACATGTACGACCTCGACAGCGGCACGGTGGCGAACGTGACGAACGACCGCTTCTTCGACGGCGCGCCCACGTTCTCGCCGGACGGCAAGTGGCTCGTCTACTCGTCGACCGTCGAGACGTACGCGAAGCTGTTCCGGCTGAATCTCTCCAATCCGAAGGAGCGCTTCCAGCTCACCACCGGCAACTGGAACGACACGGACGCCTGGTTCAGCCCGGACGGCAAACGCATCTTCTTCTCGTCGGACAAGCAGACTGGCCGCAACATCCTCGAAGCCGCCCAGATCCTCGAGACGAACGAAGCGCTCGCAAAGCGCGACGGGGAGACGACGCCGCCCGATCCGACGAACTTCTCCGCGTACAACATCTATTCGCTCAACCTCGAGAGCGGTGACCTGCTGCAGTACACCGACGTGATCGGCGGTTGCTTCACGCCCGTCGTTTTCACCGGCCAGAACAATCGCGAGCGCATGGTGTTCGCGTCCTACTACAAGGGCGACTGGCGGCTCTTCTCCACGACGACCGATCGTCCGCTGCACGCCGCGGAGAAAACTGTGCTGCCTTCGGCGCCGGTGGTGGCCGACGCGCGCGCGACGTTCCATCCGGAATCCGAATTCGTGATCGATGAGGACAAGATCGAGAAACGGCACGGGTTCAAGCTCTTCGTCGACGACGTCGACGTAAACGCCGGCGTCAGCTCCGACCAGCTCTTCGTGTCGCGGTCGGTCATTTACATGAGCGACATGCTCGGCGACCGCCGCTTCATCGCCGCGCTCGACTCGGTGTCGTCGTTCTCGAACTTCGACTTCCTCTATTTCGACATGCAGCGGCGCGCGAACTGGGGAATGCGCCTCTTCGACAACCGCTCCTTCTTCACCTCGCCCGACTTCCAGACCGGCCGCATCGAGCGGATCCGCCAGCAGTACCGGGAGACCGGCGCGCTCGGAATCCTCAGCTATCCGTTCAACCGCTACCGCCGCATCGACGTCGGCGCCGGCTATATGAGCCGGCAGGTCGCCTTCCCGTTCCTCGTCCCGAACCCCGACGGCACGGCCTCGGTGAATTTCCTCGAGCTCAAAGACAATTTCCCGATCATCAGCACGACGTTGACCGGCGACAGCACCGCGTTCAAGTTCTTCGGCCCGGTGTCCGGCCGCCGCTACGAGGTGAGCGCGACGTACGCGCCCGACATCAAACGTCACGGCACGCTCAGCGCCGACTACTCCGCCGACTGGCGCGAGTACTACCAGCTCACGTCGCGCACGCTGCTGGCAGCGCGCGTCTTCGGCGGCTACTCGAACGGCAATTTCCCGAACCTCTACTACTTCGGCGGACTGAACACGCTGCGCGGATACGAGTTCCGGTCGATCGTCGGCAACCGCGCGTTCTTCGGCAACTTCGAGTTCCGTTTCCCGCTGATCGATCTGCTGGCGACGCCGATCATCGCGTTCCAGCAGATCCGAGGAGAGTTGTTCTTCGATATCGGCGGAGCGAGCTACAACGGGACGAATCTCGACACCGGGCAGAAGTTCAAGTTCCTGCAGAACGGCAGGCTCGTCGACGGCAAGGCCGCCGTCGGATACGGCCTCTCATTCGACTTCCTCGGCCTCGAGCTGCACTGGGACTTCGCGAAACGCTACAACCTGAAGACGACGGACGGCAAATACCGGACGAGTTTCTGGATCGGAGAAACGTTCTAAGCTGCTCGCGGATGTTTGCGCCGGTCGGCAATCGTTTCGCGCAGGAACTTGAGTAGGGCGCGCTCTTCCATCGACAGCCCGGCGCGGACGACCGGACTCCCTTTGCGCGTCTTCCGCAGCGTCTCGAAGGGGCGTCCTTCCATGTACTCATCGAGCAGGCGCGGGCAGACGTAGGACTTGCGGCAGACGGCGGGCGTGTTGCCGAGCTGCTCGGCCGTCTTCGTGATCGCTTTTTTCACGTTGCGCTTGCGCGCCGTCTTCGTCTCGGCCGGTCCCTGCATCGCCAGCTCGATCGAGCACAGAAGCGTGCCCGCCCACGTGCGGAAGTCCTTGGCCGTGAAATCCTCTCCGACGACGGACTGGATGTAGTCGTTGACGTGGCGGTCTCTCACGTCGACGATGCGCGTCCCGTTGACGAACTTGAACAGCTCCGTGCCTTCGGTCCGCTTGAGTTTTGCGACGAGCTTCGCGACGTCCGGATCGCGGACGCTCTTCTTGTGCTTCTTTTTCCACTTTCCGACATAGTCGAACGATACGGTGTCGCCGCTGACCTTCACGTGCGAGCCGCGCACCGTGCTGAGCCCGTACGTCGACTCCGACGCGGCGCTCTTGTCGTTGCCGATGCGGAAGAATCCCTGATCGATGAGGCGGACCATCGCCGCGAGAACTTTCTCGCGATCGAGCTGCTGTCGTTTCAGATCGGCGCGCACGCGGCGGCGAAGAGAGGGAAGCGACTCGCCGAACTCGACGACGTGCTTGAACTTCGCTTCTTCGCGCTGGGCGCGAAAGCGCGGGTGGTAGAGGTACTGCGTGCGCCCCTTCTTGTCGACGCCGACCGCCTGAAGCGGCGCGGCGTCGCTGCGGGCGATGCGCACGTCCCGCCACGCCGGCGGGATGCGCAGCCGCTGAATACGCGCGACCGCCTTCTCGTCGTCGATGCGCGCGCCGTCCGGCATGCGGTATGTGAAGCCTGATTCTTTGGTTCCTTCGCGCCGGATGCCGTTAAGGTCGAGGGACCACCGCCGGCGCACGCCACTTTTGGGCATCGCCCGGCGATTTTGCGAGAATGGTGCCCCTTTGGAATCTCTTCGTACGCCACCACCTGCGCTGACGAGCCTGCAGCGGCAGCTCCTCGGCGCGACGGCGGTGGCGGTGGCACTGACGCGGATCTGGGCGCGCTCGCGAACGCTGTGGGACTGGGACGAGACGCTTTTCTGCCTCGCCATTCGCGACTACGACGTGGTGCAACATCATCCGCATCCGCCGGGGTTTCCGTTGTATATCGCGCTCGGCAAGCTCGTGCGGCTGTTCGTTCGCTCCGACTTCCACGCGCTGCAGGCGATTACGACCGTTGCAGCGATTGCGCTGTTCCCGCTGCTTTTCTGGCTCGCGCACGAGCTCCGCTTCCCGTTCCGCTCCGCATACCTCGGCTCGCTGCTGTTCGTGTTCTTTCCGAACGTCTGGTTTTACGGCGGGACGGCGTTCAGCGATGTGCCGGGCCTCGCACTCCTTCTCGCCGCGTGCGCGACTCTGCTTCGCGGTTGCCGCAGCCGAGGCGCGTACTTCGCCGGCGCGCTGCTGCTCGGGCTCGCCGCGGCGATCCGGCCGCAGGCGTTGCTGATCGGCTGCGCGCCGGCGCTCGTTGCGTCGTGGTACCGCATTCGCGAGAAGCGCGCGCGTGATGTCGTGCTCGCGAGCGTCATCGGCATCGCCGTGATCGTCGTCAGCTATGGCGGCGCCGCGCTGGCGTCCGCGTCGGTCGAAGGCTACTTCACGACAGAGCGGAACCTTCGCGACTACGTCCACAAAGTCGACTCGTTTCTGAATCCGGCGCGGCCGCCGGTGCAGTCGTTGTTCAGCGACTTCTTTGTGCGCGCGATTCCCGGCGGCCGCATCATCATCGTGATCTCCGCGCTCGCTTTTGTCGGTCTGGCCGCGTCGTTCGTTCGACGCTCCCCCGGCGTCTGGCTGCTCGCCGCCATGTTCCTTCCGTTCAACGTCATCGGCTGGTTCATGCTCGACGTGAACAGCATCTCGCGATACGCGGTGGGCTACGGCGCGATGTATGCGCTCCTGGCCGCTGACGGACTCGATGCGCTGCTCTCGCCGCTGTCGCGAATTGCGTCGGTCCTAGCCGACACGGCGGAGACGCTCGTCATCGCGGCGATCGTCGGCAGGTTGCTGTGGTGGACGCTTCCGGCGGTGCGCGATGTTCGACGGACCGCTTCGCCGCCGGTCGCCGCAATGCAATGGATCCGCGCGTCCGTACCTCGCCGGGTCGGAGCCCTGACCATCCACGGCAGCATGGCTCCGTGGGCGGCTTACATGCTTCCCGATTACGAGACCGCATTTATCGTCGACCCCGCTGACCTTCCTCTTCAGCCGGTCGGACGCGACCAGTGGTACGCGATCGAGGGCGCGACCGCGATCGGCGGCGCACACAACTTCTTTCGCGAACGCGGGCCGCTGTTCAACATCGCGCGGCAGCGCTACTTCGAAGTCTCCGTCGCGCCGCTGTCGGGTCTCTTCCGCTTCGGCAACGGCTGGTACGACGAGGAGAGCGTCGGCGCGAGCGCGTGGCGATGGATGGGCGCGCGATCGGAGACGCTGCTTCCGCCAGTTGCCGGAAATGCGCGGCTCATGCTGACGTTCGACGTTCCTGCCGAGCTGGTGCCTCGCCGGCCGGCGATCGACATTCGGGTGAACGGCCAGCTCGTCGATCACTTCATCTGTACGACGCCGACGACCTCGAAGAGCTGGACTGTTCCCGCGCGAAGCAACTCTTGGAACGAGCTCGTGATCTCGATGGACAAGGTTCTCAATCCCGCCAAAGAAGGCATTACCTCGGACGCCCGCGATCTCGGTCTCAATCTCACGTCGTACGCCTGGACGCCGCCGCAATGACGCGGCGCGAGAGGATCGCGTTCTGGATCGCGACGCTCTTCACCGCGGCCACGCGCGTGTGGGGCCTGGCGCGATCGCCGTGGGATTGGGACGAGATGCTCTTCTCGCTGGCTCTGCGCCACTACGACGTCGCGCTGCACCACCCGCATCCGCCCGGATTCCCGCTCTTCATCGCGACGGCGAGACTGTTCCGCACGTTCGGACTGACCGACTTCCGGTCGTTGCAGGCAGTGAACATCATCGCCGGCGTGCTGCTCGTTCCGGCGATGGTGTTCCTGTGCCGCGAGCTCGGAATGCCCTTCCCCACCTCGCTGATCGCAGCGCTCTTTCTCGCGTTCTTTCCCAACGTCTGGTTCTTCGGCGGGACCGCGTTCAGCGACGTCCCCGCGGTCGTGCTCGTGGTCTTCGCGATCGGCCTGCTGCTGCGAGGCCGCAGGAGCAACGCGGCGTTCATCGGCGGCGCGATCACGCTTGCCATCGCGGGCGCGTACCGTCCGCAGAACCTCGCGATCGGATTTGTGCCCGCAGTCATCGCCGCATGGTTCCGGTTGCGCGAGCGCCGTGCGGGCACGGTCGTCATCGCGACGATCGCGGCCGTCGCCATCCTCGCTCTGAGCTACGGTGCGGCCGTCGCCGCGACCGGCGGCTGGCAGCGTTACGCCGAAGCGCTTCGTGCGCACCAGGAGTACATCACGGCGACCGATTCGTTCCGCAATCCGCGCCGGCCGCCGCTGCATCACCTGCTCGACGACTTCTTCGTCCGGCCCTATCACGCGCCATTCATCAACTTCTGCGTCACGGCTCTCGCGATCATCTCGGTCTTCGCTTCGCTCTTACGCAAACGGATCCCGATCCTCATCGTCATCGCGGCGTTCTCGCCGTTCTGCCTTTTCGCATGGCTCTCGCTCGATCATTTCAGCGCGAGCCGCTTCTCGATCGGTTACGCGCCGATGATCGCGCTGCTCGCGGCGGATGGACTCGCGGTCGTTTCATTCGCGCGCGAGCGCATCGAGTGGATCGCCGGCATCGCGCTGACGCTCGTGATGTTCGTCTGGACGATTCCCGCGATCGAACTGCCCAGGAGGAAGGAGTCGCCGCCGGTAGAGGCGATGAACTGGATTCGCGCGCACGTCGATCCTGCTTCGTCGCTCGTCGAAGTTCACGAAGGGATGGGGCCGTACGCCGAGTACTTTCTCGATCGCTATCACGTCGACTGGACGCTCGACGGACCTCCGGCTGCGCGGCTCGATCCGAGGCCGGCGTGGTACGTCAAAGAGGGTATCGCGGAGGCGGGCATCAACTTCACGTGGCCGCGCGGCCGGGCCTGGGATGTCGCGCGGCGGCGCTACTTCGAAGTCGCCGTGATTCCCTTGATCGGCAGGCCGCGGTTCGCCGACGGCTGGTATGACGAAGAGGAAACGCGAACGTCCGCGTGGCGCTGGATGGGCTCGCACGGCACGATCGAACTGCCGCCGATCGCCGGGAAGTCGCGGCTGCGGATGCGCCTCTTCGTTCCGTTGCACGTCATCAAACCGGCGCCCGACGTGCTCGTGCGCGTGAACGGCGCTGTGATTCGCGTGCTGCGGCCGGCAACGCCGTTCGTCGATTTCGTCCAGGACTTCGATGCCGCCGCCGCTGTGCGCGTCGTCGACATCGAGACCAGCCGCGTCGTCAACCCGCTCCGCCAACACCTCGGCTCCGACCCGCGCGACCTCGGCGTCAGGCTCGATCAGCTCGAGTGGAGCGGGCGGTGAACGCTACGGCTTGAACGCGATGATCTGCGGCAGCCATGTCTTCACGCGTTTGCCGTCTTTCATCGCCGGCGTGTAGCGCGCGGCACGAAGTGCACGAACCGCTGCGTCGGTGAAGCCATATCGGTCATCGCCGCGAAGCACCTTCACGTCGACCACGTCGCCGTTCTCGGAGACCAACACGCTCGCAAGCACGTTCGTCTCGATCCGCTGCCGGGCGGCGATCGGCGGATAGATCACGTGCGGATCGCGTGTACGTTTTGGCGCGACGTCGAGCTCGGTGACCTCGACGACGTCGCCCTCGTGAATCTGCGGCGCTGCGGGAGGCGCGGGTTGCTGCTGGACGGGCGCAACGGTCTGAGTCGCGGGTGCAGGCTGCTGCGCGACGAGGTCCTGCGGCTTGACGGTGTCGCGCTGGTGCTGAGCGTCCAGTTGCGCGGCCGAAGGCTCGGTTGGCGTCTGTCGCTCGGGAGTTCGCGCCGGCGTGTCGGCGGCAGCGCTCTGAACCGGCGCGTTCCTCGACTGCTTCTGCTGCAGTTGCTTCGTGTAGTCGGCCTGCAGCTTCATCATCTCTTCGTGAAGCCTCTGGGTGACGGCGTGTTCGAATGCCTTCTTCTGCGCGGCTGGATCGACGGTTGCCGTCGTCGCAGCGGTCGCGGGCATCTGCTGCGCAGGAGAGGAGACGATCGGCTCGGTGATGACGAGCTTCGGCGGGGCGACCGGAAGCGCGCTGGCGAGCTTGGCCGGCTGCGCAGCCGCCGTCGACTGCTTTTTCGATCCGATGAAGAAGAAGGCGCCGCCGCCGGCGAGGACGAGCGTCAGAGTCGCGGCGACGGCGACCGGAACTCTGCTCTTCGGTTTTGCAGCGAGCATCGAGAGCGGCGACTGCGCGACAACGGGCGCCGCGACCCGCTCGGGCGAAGCGGGCGCTTCGAGGTAAGCCGCGACGCCGACCTTCGCTTCCTTGTCGCGCTCGAGCGTTTCCGCTTCGATGTCTTTCTTCAGCAGGTTGCTCAGATAAAAGGCGAGGTTGAACGTCGTCGCCGGGTACTTGCCGCTGTTCGCGAGCGCGGTGAGCGCCTGCTTCATCTCGCCGGCGCTCGGGAAGCGGACAGCGGGATCGAGATTCAGGGACTTGTCGAGGATCGCGCGGATGTCGTCCGGAACCGGTGTTCCGGCCATCGTCTTCGCTGCGCGGATCCCCGCCGCGAACGCGCTGGTGGTCGTTGCGTCGGGTGGTTCGTGTCCGGTCACGACGAGGTACAGCATCGCGCCGAGGGAGTAGACCTCTGATGCTTTGGTCGGCTGCCCGGAGTGCTGGTATTCGGGTGAGAAGTAATGCGCGACGTCGCGGCCGAACTTCGCGTCTTTGATGGAGGCTGTCATGCCCTTGCCGAGCTGCTGACCTGCGACGCGGATCTCGCCGTCGTCGGTGATCCAGACGAACTGTGGCAGCAGGGCGCCGTGCGAGAGCTTCTCGCCGGCGAAGCGAAGTTCCGAGATCGTCGCGAGCGAGAGCGCGATTTTTTCGATGATGAGAATCGCGAGATCCATCGGAATCGGGTTGGCCTGACCCGCTCCGCCGCCGCGGGCGCGATCGATGATCGTGCGCAGCGAACGGCCGGCGGCGTGTTCGTGCGCCACGAACGGAACGCCGCTCACGGCATCGATCACCTGACTGCGCACGAACGACGGTCCGGTCAGAAGCGGCACGACCTGCCCTGCGGTGCGAATCGAAGAGAGGATCGCCTCGCGATTGCCGCCGGTCAGGCGTCGCAACGCGACGGTGGGACCGAGCGAGGTGCCGTCGATTTTCGCGGCGCGCCAAAGGTCACCGAGGGCATCGCTCTCGAGTTTTTTGAAGAGGATATACGGGCCGAACTGATCGTACGGCTTCTGCTTCGCGACCATCACGCCTCTCTGCGCTCAGGGTTATTTGGACTGTTGATCAGAATACAGCGTAACTGCCGCAGTGTGGCAGAAATTCGCGGCTGAGCTCGCGTTTAACGCTGAGGTTGAGGCTGATTGGGAGGCTGACTGGGTGCCGCGCTCTGCTGCGCGGCCTGCGCGGCGCGCCGGTCGCGATACCACTGCCGCTGGTACAGCTCGACGTTCCGGTTGTGTTCCTCGATATTCGTCGAGAACGCGTGGGAGCCGTCGTGACGCGCGACGAAGTAGAGGTAGGGCGTCGATTGCGGCGCGGCGGCGGCGCGCAACGACGCCAGGCCTGCATTCGCGATCGGGCCAGGCGGGAGGCCGGGGAAGCGGTAGGTGTTGTACTTCGAGTCGATTTCGAGGTCCGTCTTCCGGATGTTGCCGTTCCACGTGCCGGCGAGTTTCATCGCGTAGATCACCGTCGGATCCGCACCGAGGAGCATGTGCTTGCGGAGGCGATTGAGGTAGACGGAGGCGACGACCGGCCGCTCCTGCGGCAGCTTCGCCTCGGTCTCGACGATCGAGGCGAGCGTCACGGTCTGATGCAGATCGAGACCGGTCGTGATGTAGGCCATCTCGTTGCCGAAGTTCTTCCGGAAGTTCTGCACCATCGCCTGCACGATCGTCTTCGGCGCCGTGCCGGGATTGAACTTGTACGTGTCGGGGAACAGGTAACCCTCGAGCGACGCCGCCTGCGGAGCGATGTCGCGCACCAGGTCGGGATCGGCGGTGAGTTTGTTCCAGTCGGTCTGGCGGCCGAATCCCTCCGCGGCGAAGAGTCGTCCGACGGCGAAGCGATCGAGTCCTTCGCGGATGGTGACGCTTCGCAGCACGACGTCGCCGCGAATCAGTTTGTCGATGACCTGGACCGGCGACATGGGCCGGTTGAACTCGTAGGTACCTGCTTTGACGGAGTCGCCGCCGCGGACGAGCTTCATGTAGATGAGCGGGACGTACTCGTCGCGAAGAACGCCGGCGTTCTGCAGGTGACGGAGAATGGTTGCGGTGCGCTGTCCTTTGCGGACCTCCACGAGCTTTGCCGGTTCGGAGTAACCCTTGTACGAGGACTGCAGCGCGCTCCAGAAGAACCACGCGCCGCCGATCAGCAGCAGGATCGCGAACACGAGAATCGTGAAGAGCGACCCGACGTACTTCCGGCAGCCGCGGCGTGCGGGTGTGCGCGTCGCTATGACGGCCTCCCGCCGCGCTGGTCGAGATACGACTGCAGAATGAGCGCTGCCGCGTACATGTCGATGTCGCTCCGGGCTCTCGATCCTTTGCGGCCGCTCTCGCGCAGACGCGCCTCCGCCTCCACGCTCGTCAGAGTCTCGTCCCAGAGGACGACCGGTTTGCACGTTCTCTGCCGCAGCTCGTCGGCAAAACGATGGAACCTGGCCTCTCCGTCGGTGCTCCTTGCCCGGCGCGGCACGCCGACGACGTACTCCTCCGCGTCCAGCTCGCGGCCGATCTGCTCGAGCCGGCCGATGACGTCGCCCTCGTTGGCGATGACGGAGTGCGGCGAGGCGAGCACGCCCGACTCGCTCACGGCCACTCCGATCCGTTTTCCACCGTAATCGATGCCGATGAGCGACATGCCGGGGATTGTATGGCGCGCAGTTAGAATGTCGCCTTCCATGAGGAATTCATGAAGAACTTCAATCTCGACTCCATCCTCGAGGCGATGTTGAAGATGTCCGACCGCGTCTCGGATCTCAATTTCTCGGTCGGACGTCAACCGCAGGTGGAGATCGACGGCCAGCTCGTACCGGTCAACTTCCCCGGCCTGCCGCGGCTCACGCCGTTCCAAACCGAGGCGATCGCGATGCACATGCTGCGCAGCGACCGCGAGGCGACGCGAACGCTCGTGCAGAACGGCTCGGTGGACATCTCCTACTCGATCCCCCAGAAGACGCGTTTCCGCGTCAACATCTTCTCGCAGCGCGGAACGTACGCGATCGTGCTGCGCGTCATCCCGGAAGGAGTGCCGACGCTCGAGGAGCTCCGGCTGCCGAAGGAGCTGCTCAACGTCTGCAGGCTGAAGAACGGAATCGTGCTCGTGACCGGGCCGACCGGTTCGGGCAAGTCCACGACGCTCGCGGCGATGATCAATCAGATCAACCACGATTTCGCGTACCACATCATCACGATCGAGGACCCGGTGGAGTACATGCACCGGCACATCAAGTCGACCGTCAACCAGCGCGAGGTCGGATCGGATACGAAGACATTCGCACTGGCCTTGCGGGCAGCGCTGCGGCAGGCGCCGAAGGTGATCCTCATCGGCGAAATGCGCGACGTGGAGACGATCGAGACAGCGATGGAAGCGGCCGAAACGGGTCACCTCGTGCTCTCGACATTGCACACGATCGACGCGGCCAAGACCGTCGATCGCATCATCGGCGTCTTCCCGAAGGATCAGGAGCCGCAGATCCGGACGCGCCTCTCCCAGTCGTTCCGCTACATCATCTCGCAGCGTCTTCTGCCGAAGATCGGCGGCGGCCGCGTGGCCGCGCTCGAGATCCTGAAGTCGTCGATGCGCACGCGCGATTACGTGCTCAAGGGAGAGCTGGAGGGTCGTTCGCTCACCGACGCGATGCATGACGGTGCGGTCGACGGGATGCAGACGTTCGACGATGAAATTGAGAAGCTCTGGAACGACGGCGTCATCAGCAAGGAGACGGCGCTCGCATATTCCTCGAACCCGACCAACCTCGCGCTGCGGATGACCGATGAACCCGCGAATGCCCCGCAGAAAAAAGAGGAGCCGGACTCGATGATGTCCCTGCTCGAGTAACTCACGATGATCCGGATTACCTGCACCTCCTGCCAGAAGCCGCTCTCGCTCGACGAGACGAAGCTCCCGATGAAAGAGGTCAGCTTTCCGTGTCCGGTCTGCAAGACGAAGCTGACCGTGGACCGGCGGAAGCTCGGCGGTGAAGCGCCCCCGCCGCAGGCGGTGGAGCAGGTCGCGGTCCAACCGGAAGCTGACGATCACGAGGATGAATTCGGCTCGAAGGCGTTCATCGTCGGCAACGACAATCCGGCGTTGCGGCAGGCGGCGAAGCTGATCGGCTGCCTTCCGGTGTATCTCGCGTCAGCGGCCGAGGCGCGCGATCGCTTCATGCACGACACGCCGCAGGTGATCCTCATCAGCCCCCCGCAGATCACGCCGCCGCCGCTCGAGGCGATGCAGCCGATCCTCTCGCTGATGCCGGCGGAGCGGCGGAAGTCTTTCTTCGTTCTCGTCGCGGAGAATCTCCGCACGTTCGACGGGAACGCCGCGTTCCTGTATGGCGTCAACCTCGTCGTCGCTCCCCGCGATCTCGGGTCTTTTCCGCAGATTTACCGCGAGGCGCACTCGTATCACGAGCGGCTCTACGCGAGCATGAACGCCGCGCTCAAAGCGATCGAGACGGTGTAACGAACAACGGGCGCCTTTCGGCGCCCGTTGTCGCTGCTGCAAAGGAGAGGAGAGTTACTGCGTCTGAATGCCTTCAGGGTACTGAAGGAACACGCCGTTCGAGAAGATGATGTCGTCGTTGAAGTTGGTCGTGGCGCCGCCGTTCGGGGCGGCTTCGAAGCCAGTGGTGCCGGCTGAGTCGCCGTTCTTCGCGGCCGACCACACGAGGTAGTTCTGCGCCGGACTTGCGCCACCCCACGCCTGGTCAGTCTGGAACCGCAGCGCGTTACCCCAACCGTCTTTGTTCGGAAGAAGTTTGATGTAAGTCGGGGAGAGTCCGGCCGAGAGCTGGCCGATGGTCACGGTGTTGCTGCAGGTCGTGATCGCGGTAATGGTGCCGGCCGCGTTGT
>DASWBH010000398.1:0-7972 GCA_036390755.1 Thermoanaerobaculia bacterium | reverse complement strand
ATCTCTTCGATGATCGAGACCTTTTCGGCGATCGAGTTCATGGCCTGCACGGTTGCGCTCACGGCCAGTCCGCTCTCTTCCGCGTCCCGCGCTCCCTTCTTCGCCATCTGCTCCATCTGCCGGCTGCTGTCCGCGTTCTGTCCGATCGATGCAGTCATCTCTTCGAGACTCGATGTGGTCTCTTCGACCGACGCCGCCTGCTGGCTCGTTCCTTCGGAAAGGGACTGTGCGGAAGCGGAGACCTGTCCGGCAGCGGACGACAAAGCATTGGCGCTGGAGCGTACTTCCGCCATCGTGTCCGACAGTCTCTGCACCATCCGCTGCAACGCGTTGCCAAGGACATCGCGTTCGGATCGGACAGTGACGGCGGCCATCAAATCGCCATCGGCGATCTGTGTGGCGGCACCGGACAGACTCTTCAGCGACGCAATCATTCGTGACATTGCCGAGAGGAGCGCGCCGATATCGTCATCGGCGCCCGGCGTGATCTCCATCGAAACGTCGCCTTCAGCGAGCCGGTTCGCCGCGTCGACCGCGATGGAGAGCCGCCCTGTAATGCTGGTCGAGATCGCGAACGACTGGGCAGCCATCGCCAGCAGCGCGATGAGCGCCGTCCAGAGCATGATGTGATTGGCGGTGCTGACGACCGCGTCCCCGTCGGCGCGGGCCTGGGTCGCGGCAGTCGTGATCTGTGCGTTCAGCGAGTTGAGCTGCGCACCCATCGTGTCGGCGGCGCGGAGAAACTCGGGCAGCTTCGCGCTCGCTTCGGGCGGATTGTCGAACGCGAGCGCGGTCAGCGCCCCGGCGATGGACTCGTAGTTTTCGAGCGCCGGCCGCACGTCCTTTGCGGTGGCTTTCACCGGCGAGGAGAGCGAGCTCTCCTCGATCTCCTGTAGCCCGGCTTTCAATGCTTTGACGTGAGCGGCGAGCGAGGCCAGTGATCGTGGTTTCTCGGAGATGTTGCCCTGCTGGCCTGCGAGGACTGCAGCGAGGACGTCGGCGCGGATGGACTGATTCGCCTGATCCGCGGCGCCTTCGGTCTGCAACTCCGACATCCCGCGGATCACGTGAGCGAGCGCGGTGCTGACGCGTCCCTGTCCGAAATACGCGAATGACGCGAGGACGACGACGAGCACGATACTCGTGCCGGCCATGACGGCGAGCTTCATCCTCACCGACGAATTCTTAAGACCCATGGTTGTCCTCCGCGCCGGTTTGTCGGCGGTACGCGGAACCTTGAAGCGATTGAAGACGGGATTCGGCATCGCTGTCGCGAAGCCTGGCGATGCAGGAGTCGAGAAGTGCCGCGACATCGAGCACCATCGCCACCCGGCCGTCGCCGAGAACGGCCGAACCGGCCAGCGCGGAGATCCCTTGAAACAGTTTGCCGAGCGGCTTGATCACGAGCTGGCGCTCTCCGACCAGTCCGTCGACGAGCACGCCAGCGCGCCGGCCCTCGGATCCGAGAACGACAAGGCTCTCGGTTCTCGAGTCGCCTCCACCCAGGTCGAAGAACCTTCGAAGACGGACGAAAGGCACAGGCTCTTCACGAACGCTGACGATTCCGAATATGTCTTCGTCGCTCGCGTCTTCCTGCGGGTCATACGCGATGCATTCGCTCACTGAATCGAGCGGCAGCACGTAAGACTCTCCGCCGCACGTGACGACGAAGCCGTCGATGATCGCCACCGTGAGCGGCAGGCGGAGTGTGAACGCCGCACCATTGTGGTTCTCGACGTTGACCGTGCCGTGCAGCTCTTCGATGCTGCGGCGGACGACGTCCATGCCCAGGCCGCGTCCGGACATGTCGGTGACGTTCTCGGCAGTCGAGAATCCGGCAGCGAAGATGAAGCGGAAGAGCTCCTGATCGGGAAGTTTCTCCGTCTCCGCCAGGAGTCCGAGCTCGCGCGCACGGGCAGCGATGCGCGTGCGGTTCAGTCCCGCCCCGTCGTCTGCCAGCCGGATGACGATCGTCCCGCCGTCGCGCAGCGCGCTCAGCGTGATGGTTCCCTGTACGTCCTTTCCGCTTGCCTGCCGGACTTCGGGCGATTCGATGCCGTGGTCGACGGCGTTCCGGATCAGGTGTGTCAGCGGATTTCTGAGATGTTCGATGACGCCGAGGTCGACTTCGACGTCCTCTCCTTCCAGACGGAGGCTTGCCTGCTTGTGATGTGCGGCGGCAACGTCGCGCACGCTGCGCGAGTACTGGCGGAAGAACGGACCGATCGGGACCATCCGCAGTTTCATCACGAGCTCCTGAAGCTCGTTCGACAGCCGTTCGAGATCGCTGCACGCCTCGCTGATTTCATCGAGCGGCTGTCGCAGATCGATGAGCTGGCGGAGCCGGCCGCGGGCGATCGAGATTTCTCCGGTGAGATCGAGCGCACGGTCGAGCCTTGCCGTTGCCACACGAACGCTCGTCGCGCGCGTTGCGGACACTTTCTCCTCGGCCGCGGTCCGCATCGGGCGCTCGCGCTCAGCGGTTGCTTTTGAGACGCGCGTCAACGCTTCGACGACTTCCAGCGTTCCCGGCGGAACGGCGTCGTTGCCGGAAGCGGCGGCCGCGATGCTCTCGCGCATCAGGTCGACGAAAGACAGCAGCAGCGAGACTGCGTCCCCGTCGATCTCCGCGTCGCCGCGCTGCAGGCGATCGAGGTAGTCCTCGACGTGATGGACCGCGCCGGCAATCGTCTCCATCCCGAGGCACGACGCATTTCCCTTCAGCGTATGTGCGCCACGGAAGACGTTGCGGATCTTCTCGGCATTCGCCGGATCTTTTTCCAGCGTCAGCAGCGACTGCTCCATCTCGGCCAGAATCTCTTCGGATTCCGAGATGAACGTGCGCAGAAGGAGCTCGTTGTCCAGTTCCATCGTTCGCCTTACAGCCACTTCATGAATGCCGACCCGTCGTCGGTGTGGAAAATGATTTTTCGGCCGCGGGTGCCGCCCACGTCGGACGCGACGACCGGAATGCCGGCCTTGTCGAGAAGGTCGAACGCGCAGCGCACGTTCGAGTCGCCAAGAGGCATGCGGTCGGGATTTCCGGGCACCGCGGCGAGAACGGTCGCGCCCCCGAACAGCTTGGCCTGCAAGTCACGCATGCGGCTGCCTCTCGCGAGCATCTGGTCGATCAACAGTTGCGTCGCCGACGCACCGAACCTCGCCGGCGCGCCATCGATCCCGAGAGCCTTCGGGAGCAGGAAGTGATTCATTCCGCCGATGCGGCGCCGCGCGTCGAACAGACAAACGGCGACGCATGACGCCAGGATCGTCGTGATCGTCGTCGGCGAGTCTGCAACGTGCAGCTGGCCGGGCTGCAGATACACGGTTCGAACGTGTTCAGTCTCCGGCGTCGCCATAGCGAGAACCGACATTCACGCCACTCCCAGAAGCGCCGGTCCGTGCGCGGCGTGGAGCGAAGAGCAATAAAGCGCAGTGGCGGCGTGTGTCGCCAGAAGATTGAACAGCTCTCGGTCGAGATCTTCGATTCCGTTCTTCTGACCCAACAGCCGGAAGATCGCGATCGCTCCGATGACGGTTTCTCCGATCTTCAGCGGAATGCAGGCGATCATCGATTCGCCGTCGGGACCGGCAGAGGGAGTCGTGCCGGGTGCGACGAAAATCTCGCCCGTGCGCACGCACTCGCCGATGATTCCGCGGCCCGCGGGGATGCGCAGATACTTCTGCTCGTCGATGCCGAACGAGCCGATCAACTCGAGGTGCAACCGCGTTGAGTCGAACTCGAGGATCGCCAGTTCTTCGGAGCCGACGAGATTGACGATGATCTCCTTGACCGCTTCGACCACTTCTGGGCGATCAAGCGTCGAGTGCAGCCGGAAGCTCGCGACGTAGAGATTCGCCAGATTGGCGTTCTGCTGTTCGACGGTGAGGTACTGCTGCAGATACCCGCGCCCTTCGGCCTCGATCGCCTGGAGCTGGCGGTCGAGATTCGCGCGCTCGAGCGCGTATCGCTGCACCTCGTTGCGGGCGGCGCGCAGCTCTTCTTCGAACTGCCGTCTCTCGCTCTCGAGGATGGCGAGCCGCGCCTCGCACGCGTGACGTTTGCGCAGCGTGTCGTCCCGATCGGCGACTTCGTGTTGCAGTTTCGCCAGGTCCTGGCGGGCCATCGCCGCGAACGCGCGCAGTTTCTGATTCTCGTCGAGGAGGTCGCGTGTGTATCGCTGCGTCTCCTCGCGGACACGGCGGACGTAGTCTTCGTCGAGGTCTTTTTTCATCGTGTCCTCACTCGCCGAGGCAGCTGCGGACTTTTGTGAGCAGTTCGAGCGAGTTGATGGGTTTGGTGACGTATTCGCTGCAGCCGGCCGTGAAACCCTTCTCGACGTTGTCGGCCTCTCCGCGCGTGGTCACCATGATGATCGGCGTACGGCGCGTCGCTTCGCGCTCCCGGATCGCCGCGACGGCCTCGAAGCCGTTCATTTTCGGCATCACGACATCCATGAGGATGAGGTCGGGCACTTCGGTAATGGCCTTGGCAACCGCTTCTTCGCCGCTCGACGCGGTAATGAGATCGAAGGGGAACTTCGCCAGGATCATGCGCTCCATGAGGAGCACGGTGTGGGAGTCATCGACAAGAAGGATTTTCTTTTTCATGCGGACCTCTTGATGCCACACATCGCAATCGGCGGACCGGAAATGAATCACGATTCATTCGGGCGTAAACTGCACAGGAATCGGTGCTTGTTGGTTTGGGGCGGGAGATGGGGTCCGCTGCGCGTGTCTCAGTCCGGCACAGTCCGTCCCATTTTGAGAATCGTGATCCCGTACTTCTTCAGCTTGCGATACAGCGAGCTTCTCGGGATGCCGAGCCGGCGCGACGTGGCTTCGACGTTCGACCCGAGCTGACGCAGCGTGCGGACGATGTGACGCCGTTCGATCTCGTCGATTGTCGTCGGCTCCTGGTCCTCGTCGTCGACGGCGTAGGTGTCGAGACTGAGATCGCGTTCCTGCAGCTCGGCGCCATCGCACAGCAGGAGTGCACGCTCGATGACGTTTCGCATTTCGCGAATGTTGCCGGGCCAGCGGTACTGCTGCATGGCGCGCAATGCGTCGGGGGCGATCCGCACCGGTGCGAGGCCGCGCTCGGACGCGAATGCCAGCAGGATCTCGTCGCTGATCGCGGCAATGTCTTCTTTGCGCTGGCGGAGCGGGGGTATGTCGATCTGCAGCGTGCTGATGCGGAAGTAGAGATCGCTGCGGAACGACCGCTCCTGAACGAGCCGGCGCAAATCGCGATGGGAAGCGGCAATGAGTTGCACATCGACGACGCGGTCCTTCACGTCGCCCAGGCGATGGAAGCGTTTTTCCTCGAGAACTTTGAGCAGCTTCGGCTGCACGTTGAGATCGATGTCGCC
The DNA here is from genome assembly GCA_036390755.1 of Thermoanaerobaculia bacterium. Lineage (GTDB taxonomy): Bacteria > Acidobacteriota > Thermoanaerobaculia > Gp7-AA8 > Gp7-AA8 > DASVHS01. Next base: position 2,600 of record DASWBH010000398.1, on the reverse strand, counting down.
GATCTCGTCGAGAAACATCGTCCCGCGATGGGCCACGTCGAACAAGCCGACCTTTGAGGCGGTGGCGCCGGTGAATGCGCCGCGCTCATGGCCGAACAACTCGCTCTCGAGAAATTCTTTCGACAAGCCTGCGCAGTTGAGATCGACGAATGCGGCATTGCTTCGGGGCCCTTGTGCGTGCAGCCATTTCGCGAGGACGCCTTTTCCGCTGCCGGTTTCGCCGTGGATGAGAATCGGCCGTTGCGCGCCGGCGATGCGTGCGGCCTGATCGTGAACGCGCCGGATTGCCGCGCTCGAGCCGATGAATGGATTGAGCTGCGGCGCCCGGTCGCGGCGCTGAGCCATCTGCTTGTTGCGGTTGCGCTGGTTCTCGAGGATGCGCTCGATGACGATGAACAGAGCGTGCAGGTCGACCGGCTTGGTAAGGAATTGCTCGGCTCCGGCTTTGATCGTCTTCACGGCGAGGTCGATCGAGCCGTGTCCGGTCAGGATGATGATCGGAGTCGATGCGCTCAGCGTCTTCAGGCGCGGCAGCAGGTCGAGTGCGTTGCCGTCGGGCAGCGCGTAGTCGAGGATGGCGATGTCGGGAAAGAAGTTGCGGAACGCGTCCACAGCCGCTTCGCAGGTGCCCGCTTCTGCGGTCACGAAATCGTTCTGGGTGAGGAAGTCGGTGATCCCGAACCGGACCGTCTCATCGTCGTCGACGATCAGCGCGCGCGGTTGCAGCGAGGTCATTTGCCAGCCGCCGGCAGTTCGACGCGAACGATCGCGCCTCCGTCGCCGGAGTTTCTGGCGCTCACGCGGCCTCCGTGCTCTTCGACCATTCGCCGCACGATCGAGAGGCCGAGGCCGGTGCCGCCCTGTCTTCGCGTGAAAAACGGCTCGAACACGCGCGGCAAATCCGTTTCGGTGAATCCGGGGCCCTGGTCGCGGACCTCGATCTCGATCCAGCGCGCTCCGTTGCGGTCCAACTCGCGTGCGGCGATCGTCACGGTCTGGCCGGCTTTCGAAAACGAGATGGCGTTGTCGATCAGATTGCGAAAGACCTGCTCGAGCCGGACGGGGTCAGCGACACATGATCCCAACGCCGGGTCGACGAAGTTGTCGACGTTCACATGACGAGCGGCTGCAGTTTCGCGGCAGAGACTCGCTGCGGAAGCGACGATCGGAGCGAGAGGCACCTGGCGCAGCTCGAGATTCGAGGCGCGTCCGAAATCGAGCAGATCCTGCATGAGCACGCGCAGGCTGTCGACTTCGCGCCGGATCATCGTCGCGTACTTGAGCGAATCGGCGTTGTCGCGGAACTTCAGCTCCATCGCGTCGAGCGTCGCGCTCATTCCGAACAGCGGGTTTTTCACTTCGTGTGCGACGCCCGCGACGAGATTGCCCATCGCCGACATCACTTCGCTGCGGCGCAGCGACTCTTCCATCTCGATGGTGGCGGTGACGTCGCGGATGACGACGACGACGTCACCGACTTCTTCCGTGATCGCGACGTTGGCGATGATGTCCCATGTTTTTCCGCTGGTGTTGCGAACCTGGCTCTCGCAACTCAATCCGCGATCGACGGCCTGCGCGACGAGATCGAGCACGGCGGGCCACGGCGCGGGCAGAGCAAACTCGGCGATGCTGCAGCCGATGAGGTCGTATCCGAGCTCTCCGAGAAGATCGCGCGCCGCGCGATTCATGCGGCGGATTGTCGCGGGCGGCTCGAACATCACGATGGCGGCATCGATCGCGTCGACCGTGTGCCGCCATTCGCGCGCTGCGCCGGCCAGGACCTCCTGCATGCGCGCGCTCGCTTCTTCGGCGTTCATCCGATCGGTGACGTCGGACGAGATGACGACGATGCGCGTCACGTCGCCGCGGACATCGCGGACCGGCCACATCGTGATCTCTTCGTGACGCACCTTGCCGTTGGTCTTGCGGATCGTGCGGCGGAACACGCCGCTGCGGTCCATTTCGGCGCGGCCTTCCGCATACACCTGCGGATCGCCCAGGAGAACGGCGACCGGCAGTCCGATCAGCGACCGCTGCCTGCCGGACTTCTCTCTCCACGCGGGATTCACGTACTCGATGGCGCCGCTCGCATTGGCGATGCAGACATAATCGCGCGCCTGTTCGACGGCGAGCGACAACTCGACGAGGGCCTCCGATACCTGCAGCCTCGCCGTGATGTCTTCGATGGTCCCGAAGAACTGCGGGTTGGACGGGTGGGCCTCGCGGTCGGGAAACCCATACATGCGCAGCGTGCGCTTGTCGTGGCCGACGGTCAGACAGAATTCGACATCGAACGGCGCAGGATGTTTCGCCATCTGCGCCAGACGGTGCTGGACGAGCGAACGATCGAGCGGGTCGATGCGCGTCAGGAACGCATCGGTCGATTCAGGCTCGGATCCGAGGCCGGCCAGGACCCGGGTGCGCTCGGAACCGAAGAATCGATCGGTGAGACGTTCCCAGCGCCAGGTACCGAGCTCGTTCGATTTGCAGATCGGACAAGCGTCGCCTGTGACACGTTCGGCGCAAGTTGGGGCGCAGGTGTTCTCCATTGAGACTTCCGCTTTACGTCGAGAGTCTCAATGGACGGGCTCGTTCCTGCG
>DASWBH010000397.1:0-5895 GCA_036390755.1 Thermoanaerobaculia bacterium | reverse complement strand
CTCGAAGAACGGCGCAACATCGGCAAGGTCGTCGTCCGCGTGTCGAACGCGTCGCCGTGACGGTGCTCACGGCCGCATACCGTAATCCTCACTGGTGTTTGTGCATTCGCTGGATACGCTTCGGTCCGACCGGAGGTCACCCACCATGCAAACGACCGAGCTCCCGAGCGTAGCCGCGGATCGCCATCTCCACCGTCTCGTTAACGTCGAAGCCTGGAACCAGGCCGCGGCCGCGCTGCACACCGCGGCTTCGCATGCACCGGACGATATCGTGCTTGCGTCGGCTGATGCGATCTTCGGCGGTACTGCCGACGAGGCTACGCGCGCTCGCCTGCGCGATGCTGTGCTGTTGCCGGAGTTCACGCCGGTCCTGCGCAACTGGATGCGCGAGATGCGCGAAGTCGCGTCGGCGTGGCCGGACAGCGGTGCGTGCACGGTTGCGACCGCGCTGAAGCTGTGGTCGTTCACGTTCGACCATTTCCGCGCAACGAAGGGCCACGCCGTCGACGAGCTGGCCGATGCGCTTTGTCCGTTGATTGCCGCTCGTTGCTTCGTGATCGACGCGGTGCTGGAGAAAGAGGAGTTCCGCTTCGACCTCTCGCACGTCTACGCCGCACATTGGTCAGCGGTAGCGGGTGCAACTTGCGCGGAGCTCGTCTTCGGATATCGGACGCATCTGGTGTGGGACGCCGAAGGGTGTGCGACGTGCTATTCGACCGACGAGCTGGACGAGATCGAATCCGTCATTCCCGGCTTCGCTGCCGGCGCCGGCACGACGGTCGACATCATCGGCAACGACCGCTCCCATCCGGCGAAGCGCGGACCGTGCGCGCGCGTCGACGGTCTCGAAATGTTCATGCGCATTCGCAGCCGTCTCGACTCATGCCTGACCGGCGCGCGCATCGCCAAGGACCGCGCGGTATCGGTGATGGCGCGGAGACCGTAATGACGCTCGCGCGTCTCGACCCCGGCGATCTCGATCTCATCGTCGATACGCTGAAGGACTTCACCGGCCGCAACACAACGCTCGAGCAGCGCATGCGCTGGGACGAGACCGACACGTGTCCCGCCGACATCGTGCGCGCCATGCTCGGCCCTGAAGTCGGACTGCATCTCCCGTTCTTGCCCGCCGAGTACGGCGGCATGGGCGGCGGCGCGTACGACATCTACCGTCTCTCCTGCGAATTCGCCCAGATCGACCTCGGCCTCGCGACCTCGATGCTCGCCGTGGCCCTCGGTACGGACCCGATTCGGGTCGGCTGCACCGAGGCGCAGAAGCGGCGCTGGCTGCCGCGCATTGCAGGCGAGGGTCTCATCGTCGCTTACGCCGTCACCGAACCGGAAGCGGGATCGAACGTGCAGAACGTGCAGACGCAGGCGCGGCCGATCGTCGACGCGAGCGGCAAGGTGACGCACTACTCGCTCAATGGCGTCAAGCAGTTCATCTCGAACGGCTCGATCGCGGATCTCTACACGGTGCTGGCGAAGGCGCCGGGCGGTCCATCGTTTTTTGTCGTGGAACGCAAAACGCCGGGACTCACGCCGGGCAAGCACGAGATCAAGCACGGCATCCGCTTATCCGATACGGCGCAGGTGATCTTCGACGATGTCGTCGTTCCCGCGGATCAGTTGATCGGCGGCAAAGAAGGCCAGGGGCTGAAGCAGGCGAACGAAGTCTTCGGCTTCACGCGGCTGATGGTGGCGGCGTTCGGACTCGGCGCCGGAATCGCTTCGCTCAACAAGGCCATCGCCTACTCGAAGCAGCGCCGGCAGATGGGAACGCTGCTCTGCGAAAAGCAGGGATACACGCACAAGCTGCTCGTTCCGAACAGCGTGCGGCTCGCGACGGCGAAGGCGTACATCGAACATGTCGCGGATCTGCTCGACTCGGGCAACACCGATCGTCAGGTCGAGGGCGCGATCGCGAAGATCTACGCGACCGAAGCCGGCAACATCGCCGCAGATGACGCCGTGCAGGCCCTCGGCGGCTACGGCTACTGCGTCGAGTTCGAAGTCGAGAAGATTCGCCGCGACGCGCGCATCCTCCGCATCTACGAGGGAACGTCCGAGATCCTGCAGAACATCGTCGGTTTGTACCGGATGCGCGAGAGCGTCAGGAGCAAGGGCGCGTACTACGGCGCGATGGCCGATCAGGCCGAACCGTTCATCGATGCGGGTGGGCCTGCCGTCGCGAAGACGGCGCGGTTCTTATCGACGTCTCTCGATCTGCTGTTCCACCGCAAGCTCACCTCGCAGCAGCACGCGCTGATGGAGTGTGCGACGGCGATCGTCGAAGTCGAAACGGCCGCGGCGCTCGTGCGGTCGGCGGGAATCTCAGCCGACGATCTGCTGAAGGCGCAGGCGCGCGTCTGTGCGAGCGACGTCGCGGTGTCAGTGCCGGCGCGTCTCGTCAAGCTGTTCAGCTCGGCGGATGTGCTCGAGGCGAACGCGTTCCAGAAGTTCCGCGACGCCGCAGATCTCGATGGCGCGTTCTCGCTGCAGTCCGGCCGTCTCGCCGATCTCGACTTCATCGCCCGCGCGATCACGACCGGAACGGAGTAGCGCGTCTCCGGTACCATTAGCATGCATGCAGTACTGCGTCGAACGCTCCGATCCGACCGCAGCCGGTGGTGGTGACGAGACGCTCACCGTCGACGCGCGGATCACGAATATCGATGCGCCCACGGCCGTGGCCGCGGTGCTCGAGTTCATACGACGCAAGCGGCTTCACTTACTGGGCCCGATCGAAGAGGGCGGGGACAGCGCCTCCGCAACGTGTACGAACTCGGACGGGCGGAAGGTTGTGGTCCGCGCCTGGCCGCACTGATTCATCCTCAGAGCAAACCCGCTCCGCGCGCCCACTGGTCCTTGGCGCCGAGGGAACCTCTGCACAAGTCCGGCCCTCGCGCTGATGGCGCTTGCGTGCCGAGATCCGCAGCGCGAGGAGGAGGCGATGCGGGACATCGTTGACGACGAGCGTTGCGGATATCGGCCCGCAACCGCCATCAGCCCTTCGGGTTGCGGGCGGCGCCGTGTCGTCTGCTTCGCCGTCGCTCCTCAGCGATGTCCCGCGTCGCCTGCGTCGCGCCGGCTCGCAGCCGAGGCGGCGGCGCACGCAACGCGATGGTCGGACTTGTGCAGAGGTTCCCTCGGAGCGCGACAGCGATTTCGGTGGAGTACGCGTGACGCCTCCAAGCGATTCCGTCGGTTCCTGGTTTTACTTCGATTTCTTCGCCGCGCCGGGAAAATCGGATTTCCGGATCATCGCGTTCACGCCTTTTACGCGGTCGACCACCTGAGTCACCTGGAAATCCACGCCCGCGCTCAGGTAAGCCAGGGCCGTGGCGCGGTCCATGCCGAACTTGTAAGCGAGAAACTCGATCGACTGGCGTGTCGCGTCTTTCATGGCTTCGGCGAGGTCGGCGTGGAGCCCGACTGGGATCCAGTACTGAGGTGTCTCTGCAAACGGGTTCTTCATCGGAGTCTTCATCGGCAGCCGCGGATCGCCGGACTTGAGCACCGTGAGTCTGAACGTCGAGCGCAGCGAGCCTTCGATCGCGGTCAGCGCTACCTCGCCGTCCCCTTGAGCGAAGTGCGGATCGGCGGCGTAGAACAGCGCACCGTCCATTTGTACCGGGATGTACAGCGTGGCGCCGGCGGACAGCTCGTTGATGTCGAGGTTGCCCCCGTAGGCGCCCGGCGGAATGGAGTTCGGTTTGTCCCGGGTGTTGACGGCGACGCCCATGATTCCGTTGAACGGCCGCAGCGGAATGTGCGCCTCGAGGCCGCCCTTGTCTTTGATGATGCCGTACCACTTGCCGTCGATCTGCCGGATCGGAGTGAAAATCGAGACGTTCGCGTACAACTCGGGATGCGCGGCGTCCGCGCCCGGCTGCGGGCCCTTGTTCTCGGGAAACTCGCCCGGCAGCGCGCCTTTGCCGTGTCGATTGGAGATCACGCCGTACGGTACCCGCGGACGCAGCTCGAGCATTTCCACCATCAGCACGTCGCCGGCCTGCGCGCCCTGGATCTCGACCGGCCCGGTGACCACGTGCGGGCCGTCCTTGGCGAAGTCATGCTCGAGACTGGACGCGGCGATCGCCTTTGCATCATTCAGCACCTGCTCGGGCTTGATGCCGTACTGGCCGAAGTATTTGACCGGATCTTTGCCCTGGTCTTCGAGAATGCCCTCGTGCGAGACCGTGTCGAACGTCACCACGCTGCCTGAGGGTACGGAGAGCACGGGTTTCGAATCCGCATTTGCCAGGCTGCCCCATCGGGCGGTCTCCAGTGTCGTCGGCACGTAGTACCTGCCGTCTTTCATGCGGGCGGGCTTGTCGCCGAGCGGTTGCAGAATGGTGAAGTCCGCAGCGCCGGCTGCAGAAGCAAAGAGCGCGAGTGTTGTAAGGCCGAGGAGCAACACGGGCCGATGAACGGGCCGGTCGATCTTGTTTTGCATAGTTCGTCTCCTGTTTCTCGCCGCGCCTCATGCGTGTGACGGCTGCTTACAGTGCGTGCGTGAGTGCCCGGCGGCGGCGCTGTCTTTAGCTCTCCTGGAGTCAAAAACGTTTCGTGGACACCTGCCCCTTGAGTTCGCAGCCGCGCGGCGGTGATCCGTGCACGTTCTACTTGGGTGGCCGCAGGTACTTCGCCACCGCCAACTCGCCAATCTGTTTGCCCATGGCGATGCCGACTTCCGTGGAGTTGCGGTAGTGCACGCCGTCATAGATGCGTGCATTTGCCACCTCCTGGATGAAGTCGTCGATCTTCGTCCAGCTTCGCGCCGCGCCGTTGGCGGTGGTGCTGGTCGTCGTCAAGGTCGGCATGGGCCCGGTACCGATCTCCGCTCGCAGCACTGTGCCGATGGCGGCGGAGATGATGCAGTGTGCACATGGATACTCGGGATGCATCGGAGTGTCGATGAACGGCGTCCACGACGGATCCCGCTCCGTGGCATCGTTGCCGTCGATGTCGCCGTTGCGGATCGCGGTGACCGGCCTCCAGAAGTTGTAGTGGTACTTGGCGTCCATGATGGCGATCATCGCGTCATCCGAGGCCTGCGTCACCGCCGCGAACAGGCGGGCGTTCTGCGTGACCTCCCGCCCGGAAACAGTGGCCACCGAGCGCACGATTCCGTGATAGATCGGGGGCAGCGTGGCTTCCCAGAAGCGGGCGATCGCGGTCTGTTCAGGGGTGCGGCGCGTGCTGTTCTTGCTGCCGAGCGCCTTGATCTCGTTGTAGTCGCGCGCCCACAACTCACTGGTGAGCGTGGGCGGCGGGCCGGGACGGAACTGTGAGGGGCTGGTCATCAGCCACGGCTTGCGCTGCGTCCACTGCGGGACCGCCGGTATCACCGTAGGCACGTAGACACCCGCGGTGGTGTGAGGCCGGTACGTCTCCGCCGAGGAGGCGCCGTCATCGGCGCGCAACGCCAGGATCGCCGCCGCGGCCTTGTCTCCCACTGCGACGCCTGCGGTCTTCGCCGGGCCGTCAGCGATCATCGCCAGCGCCGCCTGGTAGGTGCGGTCGATGGCCGCCTGTTGAGCCGGCAAGAGCTGCGCGAGCGTGCTGCGGTTTGCCGCCGCGATCGCGGCCTCGACCGAGGCCCCCGACACCGCCTCAGGTTGCAGCCCGCTGGCCGGATAGCGCCTGGTGATGGCGTTCGCAGCTTCATAGACGGCCGCCTGGACGATCGCCAGCACGCGAATGGCGGGTGGGTTCCCCAGCTTGGCGTCGACCACGATATCGCCAGCTTTGACGTTCCAGTCGCTGACGACATCGGCCTTCGACATTGGAACGGCGAGCAATGAGGCGGCGACAACCAGGAACGCAATCTGCGGATGCCGCATGGTGTGGTTCATACTCGATTCTCCTTTCCCACGGTCGCTGTGTCGT
>DASWBH010000396.1:0-1794 GCA_036390755.1 Thermoanaerobaculia bacterium | reverse complement strand
CGGCACGTTCAGTTCGCGAATCGTCAGCTGCCCGCCGACGCCGTCGTCTTCGAGTCCGTGCAGGTGCTGGAAGTGTTTGACCGCGGCCTTTACGGCGGCATCGAACGTCGGATGTCCTGGCTCGAGATCGCCGGATGCGACGAGCCGCGCGATGAGCTGCGCGACGCGCGGGCCCGAATCACCGGCGCGCAGCGACGGGCCGGGCGCGACCGGCTCCCACGGGGTCATGCCGCGATAACGCGCGAGCTGGTCGCGCAATTGACGGTAGCCTTCATGTGACGGACGAAACGCGGCGATGGCGCCGGGGACTTCGTGAATCTCGAGCGCGGTCTCCAGAGCCGGAACGAGATCGGACGTGCGCGGCTCCAGGCACCACGTCGGCTCGATCGTGATCGGATCGGTTCGGCCCGACTGCAGATGCGATGAAAGCAGAAAGAACGCGTCGGTCAGCAGCAGATCGAGCTCGCCGCGACGCGCCGCGTCGGGCAGCAGCGACTCGATTCCGGCGAGGTGGTAGTCCGCGGGATCGAGTCCGTCATCCGCCGCATGCCGGATCACGTCGATGAGCATGACCTGATCCGCTCCGCTCCACGCCGGGGCGAAGTTTCGACGGGTGTAGAAAGCCGGCAGCGGATGCGCCGCGCAGATCGGCTCGCCGGCGATGACGAGATTCGCGCCCCGCTGCAGGGTCTGCACGGCGGCCTCAATCGTCACTGGCGGGTCGGCACGCAATGCTGCCGAGGTGACCGCGACGACAACTGCTGCAAGCAGCCATCGCACGAATCGATCGTCGCGTAGCGAGGAGCCGTATGCATCGTCCCGGGGTCACCAGTGCCGCGGTCGAGAATCACTCACCGTGCGTGATGGATTTAGTCGCAGCGACGGCGCTTCGGGACGACGTTGTGCGGCGGAGGAGGTGCGCCATGATGGTGTTTGCCAATCGATCCGGCGCGGGCAGACAGCTTGCGCAGAGCCTGATGGCGTTTGCCGGTCGCGATGTCGTGGTGCTGGCGCTTCCGCGGGGCGGTGTGCCGGTCGCCTATGAAGTCGCCGACGCGCTCGGCGCGCCGCTCGATGTGTTCGTCGTCAGAAGCATCCCGGTCGCCGGAGGGGGTGAAGAAGGCGTCGGCGCGATCGCAACAGGCGGAGCCGTCGTGCTGAACGATCACATCGTCACGCGTCTCGGCTTACCAGCCGCGGAACTGCAATCCGCCGTGGAGCTCGAGCGTGCCGAAGTCGCGCGGCGGGAAATCGCGTATCGCGGGTTACGCCCGCCGATCGACGTCCGCGCGAAGACAGTCATTCTCGTTCACGATGGAATCGCAACCGGTGAGGACATGTGCACCGCGATTCGTGCGCTGCGACAACTATCGCCGGCACGAGTCATCGCAGCGGTGCCCGTCAGCTCCCAGGACGGACTTCGCGCGCTTCGCGCAGAAGCAGACGACGTCGTTTGTTTGTCGACACCGTACGATTTTCGATACGTGAGCCTCTGGTACATGGATTTCCCGCACGTGTCGGACGGCGAGATTCGCCAACTGCTTGCGCTTGCGAACGAACACTCGGAACGGAGTGTTCTGATCGCGTAACGGGCCGTCACGCATGGACGTGACCGCCGCTGCGTGCGGCGCTGGAAGGTTGTACGCATATTGGTTGCGGATGCGCCGATCACCCTACGGTTTTGAGGTTCTCGAGACGTGCACCACATGTTCCTGGCGCACCGAGCAGTTCTTCTGCGCCGTGGGCCCTGACGTTCTTGCGAAGTTCGAAGGGATCGCCTTCACCAACGTTTAT
>DASWBH010000395.1:0-4978 GCA_036390755.1 Thermoanaerobaculia bacterium | reverse complement strand
TTCACCGAGGATTGCCGCAGGTTCTACGGACTGGAGCGGCTGTGGGGCGACGCGCCGAATGTCACTTCGGAGTTCAGCGAGGAGGCAGTCAGGCCGCGGAATGCCTTCAAGAAGACGTCGTGATCCGCGTCTGACCGACTTCTTCCGCACGCGTACCCCGGCGATGCGGAACGTGCTTCAGACGGTCGAGAAGGTTCTCGACCACGACGCCTCCGTGTTTATCCGCGGCGAGTCGGGTGTCGGCAAGGACTATCTCGCCGAAGCGATTCACGCCTGCAGCGGACGCCGCGCCGAACCGTACGTGCACGTCGACTGCGCGACGATCCCGGCGGACCTGTTCGAGAGCGAGCTTTTCGGATACGAGAAGGGCACCTTCACCGACGCGGTCGCCCGCCGCCTCGGCCGTCTCGAGCTCGCCGGCAGCGGCTTAGCCTACTTCGACAACATCGACACGCTCACGCCGCCGCTGCAGGCCAAACTTCTGCGCGTGATGCAGGAGCGCCGCTTCACGCGGCTCGGCGGCAATCAGAACGTCGAGTTCTCCGCGCGCGTGATCGCGTCCGCGAGCGGCGACCTCGACGCGCTCCTCGCATCGGGCGCATTCCGGCGCGATCTGTTCTATCGAATCAACGTCGTGACCGTGACGCTGCCGCCGTTGCGCGAGCGCCGCGAAGACATCCTGCCGCTCGCGCAATCGTTCGCGGGCAAGCGAAAGAAGATCGACGACGACGCTGCAGCGCTGCTCATTTCGCACTCATGGCCGGGAAACGTGCGCGAGCTGCGCAACGCAATCGAGCGCGCCGTGCTGACCGGCGACAGCGATACGGTGGCGGTCGATGCGCTGCCGCTCAGCGGCGTTGAAGTCGCCGGCGCCGCGGCTCGGGGCCACTGGACGCTCGAGGAGCTCGAGCGCACGTATATCCGGCTCGTTCTGCGTGAAACCCGCTCGAATTTCTCGAAAGCCGCCGAAATCCTCGGTATCAACCGGAAAACGTTGTTGGAAAAGCGCAAGAAATACGGGCTGGACTAGGCGCTCTCATGAAATTCAGATTCATCTTTGCCGGTTCCCACTCCGACGATGAGTTCGCCGAGGCCGCAGAGCGTTACCTCAATAGAATCAAACACTTCTTTCCGGCCGAAGTGATTGCAGTGAAGCCGGAACGCGGTAGACAAAATTTGAATGATGTGGCTATTATGCGCGCTCAATCCGCGCGCCTGATGGCCGCGATTCCCGATCGCGGGTACACGGTCGTGCTCGACGAGCGGGGGCAACCCCTCGATTCTTTGAAGTTCGCAAAGTGGCTCGAACGGCTGACGATCGACAGCCCGGACGGCGTGAATTTCGTCGTCGGCGGAGACGTCGGACTCGACGAGACGATCAGAAAACGGGCCGACAAGTTGCTCAGTCTATCGGCGATGACACTTCCACATCAGTTGGCGCGCGTGATCCTGCTGGAGCAGATCTACCGGGCGTGCACGTTGATGCGCAACATCGCATACCACAAGTAAGGAGAACCGGTTCGGATGGCCAGAACCAAAGCGAAAACGAATCCCTATCAGCAGTTCGAAGACGCGCTGCGCAAAAAGCAGCACGAACTGCTCGACTCTTTCGAGCGCGACAAGGAAGCCGGCAACGCCCAGCCGGACGACGGCATCCAGGACCTCGCCGACAAGGCTGCCAGCGCATACTCGAAAGAGCTGAACTTCTCCCTCTCCGACGGCGAGCGCAACGTGCTCATGCTGATCGACGAAGCGTTCGCACGCATCCGCGAAGGCAACTTCGGGACATGCACGAACTGCCAGAACATGATCGGCGAGAAGCGGCTGCAGGCAGTGCCCTGGTCACCGTTCTGCATTGATTGCCAGGAGCTGCAGGAGAAGGGATTACTCGGATAGTTGTAACTTAACGTGGTGAGTTTGAAAGGGAGCGGCTTCGTCCGCTCCTTTTGTTTTGATTTCCAATGAAGGCGCTCCAAGAAGTTCTCGACGAAATCGCCGCAGGCCGCTCTCCCGCCGTGATCCTCATTGGCGGTTCCAGCGAGTTCCTCGCCGAGCGCGCGTTCCGCGAGATCCGGGACGCGTTCGTCGCGGCGAATCCTTCGTTGAGCGTCGAAGCGTTCGAGCCGGGTGCGGAGCTCGCGGCCATCGTCGACTCCTATCGCACGATGTCGCTGTTCGGCGGACAGCGCCTGCTGGTTGTCCCTGAGGTCAACGCGTTCATTTCGGCGAAGGAGATCGCGTCGCTGTACGAGAAGGCGATCGGCGACTGGCGCAGCGCGAAGACCGACCGGAAGCGATCGACCGCGGCTGCGAAGCTGCTTCATCTGCTCGGGCTCGCCGGCGCCGATCTCGAGATGACCGACCCGCAGATCGCACGCGCTGCCGGCGTGCCGCTCGACGACACGCTGGCAGACATGCTGGGCTTCTGCCGCGCCACCGGCAAGAAGGCGGGCCGCGGCGAAGACGACGCTGCGCTGCTGACCGAGGCGATCGCGCGGGGCGGTGCGGCGGGAACGTTTCTGATGTTGCGCACCGGTGAGGTGCCGCGCGACTCGGCGACGGTCGATCTCATCGACAAGCACGGCGCCGTCGTGATCGCCGATGTCTCGCGCGAGTCGTTCGCGGCCGTGATGAGCGAGGCGATCGCGGAAATTGCGTCCGACGCGAACGTGAAATTCGATGCGAACGCCGTGACTCGTCTTCGCCAGCGCCTCGGCATCGATCGGATTCTCAGCGACAAGTTCTCCCGCGACGTTCCCGATTTGCGAACCGCTGTCGCCGAGGCGGAGCGTCTGGCGACACTGGCAGGCTCCGGCGGTCGCGTCACCGCAGACATCGTCGACAGCCAGGTCGAAGCGATCGAAGGCGGCGCGCGTTACGAGCTCGCATCGCTCTTCACCGAAGGGAAAATTCTCGAAGCCGTCGGGAAGCTTCGCGATCTCGTGGCACAGGCGCGGCGCGACGATCCGCGCGCCCCGGCCGACATCCTTTACGGCCGATTCCTGTTCCCGCTCGCCGACGAGATCCGCCAGATGATCGCCGTGCGCTCGTACGCACGCGTGAAGAACGTCGACCTGCGCGCGCCGATGAACTACAACCGCTTCAAAGACACCGTCGCCGAGCCCCTCGGCGAATACATGAAGAGCCTCGGCCTCGTGCGCCAGCGTCCGCATCCGTTTCCGCTGCACAAGAAATGGGAAGCAGCGCGCGCCCACTCCGAGGGCGATCTTTTTCGAGCGCTGGCGTCGATCGCCGATCTCGACGTGAAGCGCAAGTCGGGCGGAGTGCCGGTCGAGCTCGGCCTCGAGACCTTTCTGCTGTCGCAACTAAAATGAGTTGATGGCGTTGGCCGGAGTCGAGCGATCCGCGTGGCGCGCCCTGTTCGCTGCGCAGATCGGCTGGATGCTCGACTCGATGGACTTCCTCCTCTTCACGTTCGCCGTTCTCGCAATCCAGAAAGAATTCGGCGTCTCGAAAGCGACGATGGGGTTTCTCACGTCGGTCGCACTGATCGCGAGCGCCGCAGGCGGCATCTGGTTCGGACGACTGGCCGATCGCGTCGGGCGCGTGCGCGCGATGACGTGGAGCATCCTGGTGTACTCGTTCGCGACCGCGGGGCTGGCAACGGCCGGTGCGATCTGGCAGCTGATCGCCTGGCGCACGCTCGTCGGACTCGGCATGGGCGGCGAGTGGTCGGCGGGATCCGTCCTCGTCGCCGAGACGTGGCCCGCGGAGCATCGCGCGAAAGCGATGGGCATCATGCAGTCGGGTTGGGCGATCGGCGCGCTCGCTGCGGCGGGAATCTCCGCGATCGTGCTCGAGCGATTCGGATGGCGTGCGCTCTTTCTGGTCGGAGCGCTGCCGGCGTTCGCTGCGTTCGTGATCCGCCGTCGAGTGAGCGAGCCGCAGGTCTGGCGCGAACGAACGCGCACAGACTCCCGGTGGATCGACATTTTTTCGAGCGCGCTGATCGGGCGAACAGTCATCGCCACCCTCGTCGCCAGCAGCGTGCTCGTCGCGTACTGGGGCCTCGTCACGTGGCTGCCGGCGTTTCTGGCATCGCCGGTGAGCGAAGGCGGCGCCGGAATGACGATCACGAAGTCGGCGCTGTGGCTCATCGTCCTGCAGTGCGGCGCGTTTGCCGGCTATGTGACGTTCGGATGGATCGCGGACCGCATCGGCCGCCGTCCCGCGTTCACGTTCTTCATGATCGGAGCGACCGCGGTCGTGCCGGTGTTCGCGTTCGCAGCGCGATCGCCGATGACGCTGCTCGCGATCGGACCGCTCGTCGGCTACTTCGCACACGGATACTTCTCGCTGTTCGGCGCGATGCTCGCCGAGCTTTTCCCAACGTCGATTCGCGCGTCGGCGCAGGGCTTCTGCTACAACGCCGGGCGCCTCGTATCGGCCGGCGCTCCCGTCATCATCGGCTCCGCCGCTCCGCGTTACGGCTTCGGCGCCGCGCTCGCCGCCGACGCCCTCTTCTTCGCGCTCGGCGCGATCCTGATCTGGTTGCTTCCGGAGACTCGCGGCCGCGTGCTGGCTGAGGCGGTCTCGTGAGCCGAGGCGATCGAGCGGCGCTGGCGGTGGTCGTCGCCGTCGTCACCCTGATGTTCTCGGACGTTCTCTTCTTCGGCCGCTCGTTCTACTTCCGCGATGTGACGCGCTTCTACTACCCGATGGAGAAAGTGACGCGCGACATCATCCGATCCGGCGAATTTCCGTCGTGGAATCCGTTCCTTTCCGAAGGCCAGCCGCTCGCGGCCAATCCGGAGTTCGAGGTCTTCTATCCGCCGAACTGGCTGCTGCTCCTGCCCGATTTCGAGCTCGCGTTCCGCCTGCACCTGATCCTGCATTACTACCTCGCCGCGATCGGCGTGTATTTGCTGCTGCGCAGGCATCGGCTGCGGATCGAGAGCGCGATGTTCGGCGCGTTCGCATACACGTTCGGCGGACTGCTGCTCTCGTTGTCGTGCCT
>DASWBH010000394.1:0-11374 GCA_036390755.1 Thermoanaerobaculia bacterium | reverse complement strand
TCTTCCCGCTGAATGTCCGCCGCACGACCCACAGCAGCGCCGGATACAACGCCGTCGCATTCGTGATCTGCCACAGCCAACGCACCGTGTAGATTCCAGCCCCGGCGATGATGATCGCGCCGATGGCCGCGCCGGCTTTGCCGAGGCGCTCCTCGCGCAGCCATGCGTAGGCGAACCAGAACGCAACGTTCAACTTCAACAGCAGCATCGCCGTGTAGACCCATGGCATCGGAACGATCAGCGCCGGAAAAAAGACGAACGGCGAAAGAACCGCCGCAGCGGACGAGCCGAACCCCGGAATGCCGCTGCCGATGTATGGATCCCAATGGAACGCGCTCCAGCCGTTCTTCACCAGCGACATCAACGGCAGGTACGCGGTCGGCGGATCGTTGAGCAGCGCGTTCTGAACCCGCAGCACCGAGTCAGGCTTTTCGGTCGCCCACGGCTGGTAGCTGTAGAAGACGTCGTTCGGCGATACCACGCGACCCATGAACATCACGGGGAAAAAGAAGATGAAGTGGAACGTGGCGAGCGTGACGAGAGCGGGGAGATGTTTTCGCAGTGGTGCTGCCACTGTCACCGAGTTTATCCTGAGCGAAGCGAAGGATCTTCTGTGAAACGACGACGACTCCTCATTGCCGCCGACGTCGATCCCCGCCTCGCTTTGCTCGCGCGCCAGCAATTCGACGTCGTCGTGAACCCGGTCCGCACCGAGGACGATCTGGCGGCCATTGCCAGTGAGGCG
This sequence comes from Thermoanaerobaculia bacterium, assembly GCA_036390755.1. GTDB lineage: Bacteria > Acidobacteriota > Thermoanaerobaculia > Gp7-AA8 > Gp7-AA8 > DASVHS01. Next base: position 10,629 of record DASWBH010000394.1, on the reverse strand, counting down.
CACGTGATTGTTACGCGCGCCTACAGCAGGATGTCGCGACGCGTGATCGAGTCGGCGGCGAACCTCGAGGTCATCGCGCAGGGAACGAGCGGCACGGACAACATCGACGCCGAAGCTGCGGCGGAGCGCGGCGTCGCGATCATCAGCCTTCCCGGCGAGAACGCCAATGCGGTCGCCGAGCTCGTCGTCGGCTTCATGCTCTCGCTGACGCGCACCGTGCCGTTCTACACGCGGGAGGTCGCGGCAGGGCGCTGGCCGCGCGACGACTGCGCGACGCGCCATGAGCTCCGTCACTTCCGCCTCGGCGTCGTCGGACTGGGGCAGGTCGGGATGCGCGTGTCGCGGCTGGCGCGCGCGTTCGGCGTGAACGTCGCCGCTTACGATCCGTACATCACAGACGCCGATTTCGCGGAACGCGGCGCCACGCGCGTCGCATCGCTCGATCGACTGCTTTCATCGAGCGACATCGCCACGCTCCACGTTCCGCTGACCCACGAGACGAGGCGAATGATCGGCGCACGCGAGCTGCAGTTGATGCCGCGCGGCTCGTTTCTGATCAGCGCGGCGCGTGGCGAAGTCATCGACCAGAAAGCCGCGCTCGACGCGCTCGCATCGAGACAACTCGGCGGTCTGGCGATGGACGTGTTCGATCCGGAGCCTCAGCGCGGACCTCTGCCCGATGATCCGCGGCTGATCCTCACGCCGCACATCGCCGGCTGCACCCACGAATGCCGCAGCGGGATCGCCGAAAAGCTGTGGCAGAAGATCGCCGCGTTCTACGCGACGCGCGCTCCGTCGCGATAAATCTGCGTCACGAGGTTCACCCCGAAGTGATAGACGAGGTGAAGGTAGTTCGGCGCGTCGAGGAGGATGAAGTCGGCGCGTTTGCCTGGCTCGATCGACCCGATCTCCCGCGCGAGGCGTAGCGACTGCGCGCCGTTCAAAGTCGCCGCCGTGATCGATTCTTCGACGGTCATCTTCATCTGCAGCGTCGCGAGCTGAATCGCGGTCTGCATCGACTCCGTCATCGAAGACCCGGGGTTGCAGTCGGTCGAGAGCGAGACGATCGCACCGGCATCGATCAGTTTCCGCGCCGGTGCATAGCGATCCGACATCAGAAAAAAACTCGTGGCCGGAAGCAGATTTGCGACCGTGCCGGAGCGCGCCAGCGCCTCGATGCCGGCGTCGGAGACGTGCATGAGGTGATCCGCCGACGCTGCGCCGACCGCGGCCGCAAGCGATGCGCCGCCGGAGTCGGCGAACTCGTCCGCGTGAAGGCGCGGGATCATTCCGAGCTGCGCGGCCGCGCGCAAAACGCGCTCACCCTGCTCGCGCGTGAACACTCCCCGCTCGACGAACGCATCGCAGAACGTGGCGAGGCTTTGCGCCGCGACATCAGGAAGAATCTCGCTGATGATCGTCGATACCCAGCCTTCGCGCGCCGCCTCGCTGCCGCGGCTCTCCGGCGGAAACTCGTGCGCGGCCAGGCACGTCGGCACGAGCCGCACCGGCGATCGCGCCGCAGCCGTGCGCAACGCTCGGAGCTGCTTCAGCTCGCATTCCTTGTCGAGGCCGTACCCGCTTTTCGCCTCCGCCGTGGTCGTGCCGTAGCGCGCCATCGTTTCGGTGCGACGCACGACATTCGCCGCGAGCTCCTCCTCCGCCGCCGCACGCGTTGCCTTCACGGTCGCGGCGATCCCGCCGCCGGACGCGGCGATCTGCTCGTACGTTTCGCCGCGCAGACGCCTGTTGAACTCCGATTCGCGATAGCCGGCGAACGGGATGTGCGTGTGCGAGTCGACGAAACCCGGCAGCGCCGTCGCGCCGCGCGCATCGATGTCTTCCGTGATGGCGATGTCGCGCGGCATCTCGCCCTCGCGGCCGACGAACAGGAAACGGCCGTCAGCAATCGCGATGACGCCGTTGTCGATGATGCGCAGCTCGCGCAGCGCCCTGCCTCGCACGCCGTTCGTGCCAAATGGCGTCGCGATCTGGGAGAGATTTCTGACTAAGAGCGCCATCGGGAACCAGTTACCGGACCTTCGGTTACCGGTGGCGGTTACCGGTTACCGATGTGTTCAGCCGTTGTTCCCCTTCTGCGCCCGAAACATCGACGTGATCGGCTGCTCGTTCGCCTCTTCCTCGGCATCGAGTGTGAGCAACTGCTGAACGATGTCGATGGTTCCCGCAAGCTTGTTCCGCGTGGCTTTGCGCTGAACCTTCAGGTCCTGGATCGATCGCTCGAGATCGGCGACACGCGTCATGGCCTGGCCGATCAGCCGCTCGGAGAGAAGCTCCGCGTCCTTGACGATCAGCTCTGCTTCTTTCCGCGCCGTGGCCCGAACCTCTTCCGACACTTTCTGAGCCGACATCAGCGTGTCCTTCAGGATGCGCTCGCGCTGCGAGTGATCCTCGAGATCCTCGCGCAGCATCGCGTTCTCGCGCGCGAGCCGGTCGACATCGCGCACGAGGCGCTCGATCTCTTCAGCGATGAGGTGGAGATACGCGCGAACTTCGTCGAGGTTGTAGCCTTTGAAGCCGCGAGAGAACGTCTGCTTCTGGATGTCCAGCGGAGTCAGGTTCATGGTCACCCTCCCGTCACACTCGCGATCAGTATACGGCCGTAGACCCAGGTCAGGACGGCGCGCAGGATGATGATCAGGACGGAGAGAATCAGCGGCGAAAAATCGATGAACGACCACTCGCGTGGAAGGATTCGCTGCGGGATGATCCGGCGCGACAGGCGGAGAAACGGCGAGAGGAACATTCTGAGGAATCGATCGATCGCTTCGATGATCGCGAAGAGACGCCGGTACCGCCATCGCGCGCTGCTGCGCTGCGTGAGCGCGTCGATCCACGAGAGCACGACCCAGATGAGAATCGCGTAAAGCACGATCTCGAGGAATCCGTCCACGATCCGGAAAATCGTCGCGACGACGATCATCCCCGGCTCCCGAAAATCGCGCGGCCCACGCGCACGATCGTGGCGCCCTCCTCGATCGCGATCTCGAAGTCATCCGTCATTCCCATCGACAGATGTTTGAGTCCGAGGGAGTCGCGGAGATCGCGCATTTCGCGGAAGTATGCGCGCGCGGCGGTCTCGTCGCCGACCGGTGGAATCGTCATGAGACCGGTGAGCGAGAGCGCGCCGATTTTTCTGACGTCGCGCGCGATCGTCTCGAGCTCGCCGGGATCCGCGCCGCTCTTCTGCGGCTCGCGTCCGATGTTGACCTCGAGCAGGACTTCCAGTCGTTTGCCGGCCGCTTCTGCTGCGCGCGCGACTTTCTCCGCGAGCGAGACGGAGTCGATCGTCTGAATGACCTCGAAGAGGCGCGCCGCGTCCTTCGCTTTGTTCGACTGCAGGTGGCCGATGAGGTGCCACCGCGCCGATCCCGTTGCGACCGGACGCTTGTCGCGCGCTTCCTGCACGCGGTTTTCACCGATGTCCGTCGCGCCGGCCGCGATTGCCGCGCTGACTGCTTCTGCGGGGAACGTTTTCGTGACGGCGACGAGCGTCACCTCGTCGCGCTTTCGTCCGGCGCGCTCGCACGCTGCGCGCATGCGCGCATCGACGGCGGCGAAGTTCGCGCGGATTTCCTCAGGCGCCAGCATGGCTGCGGCGGCGCTCGATCGCGCGCCCCTCTCCGCGATCCACCGCTGCGTTCGCGAGGCGGTCGGCGTCCTTGTTTCCGGCGCGCAGCGTGTGGCGGATCGAGAAGTGGCGGAATCGACTCGCCATGCCGCGCGCCTGCCTGTGCATCGGAATGAGATTCGGATGCTTGACGCGATACGAGCCGAGCATCTGCTTCACGAGCAGCTCGGAGTCGGACACGATCTCGACCTCGTCGGCGCCTTCCTGGGTCGCGACCGTCAAGGCTTCGATCAGACCCGAATACTCGGCGACGTTGTTCGTCGTGTTGCCGAGGTAGCCGGAGATCTCGATGACTTCGCCGGCGTCTGTCGTCATGAACACGCCGTACCCGGCCGGTCCCGGATTGCCGCGCGAAGCGCCATCGACCCACGCTTTGACTTTCAGAATTGGTTCTTCTCCAGGTAGAGGATTCGATGACAGCCTTCGCAGAACACGAGCTCGCCGCGCTTGAGTTGCTGGATCAAGGCCGGACGTACGCGCGAGCGGCAGGAGCTGCACGACTCGTTGACGACGTGCGCGACGGCCACGTTGTGGCGTTGCCGGAAGATTTTGTGGAACTCGTTGCGAAGCCGCTCAGGCAACGTGGCCTCGATCGCAGCCGCGCGCCCGCGGAGCTCCTCCGCTTCCTTGCGCAGATCGCCGAGTGAGCTCTGCCACTCGGCGTGCGCTTTGTCGTATCGCGCCTGCAGGTCGTCGTGTCCGGAGCGGCGTTCGTCGATCTGCTTCTGCACCGCTTCCGCGTCCGACATGCTCTTCAGCGATGAGTCCTCGAGATCCTTCACGTGTTTGCGCGCGGCGTCGATCTCTTTCCACGCCGCCGCGTATTGCTGCTGATTCTTCACCTGCATCAGCTGTCCCTGATACTTCTTGAGCAGCTCCTGCTGATCGTTCAACTCTCCGTCGACGCGGCGCCGCTCCTTCGCCATCTGCTCGAGCGACTCGGTGAGCCTGGTCATCTCCTCGTTCACGGCCTGATACTCGTCGTCGACAGCCGCGAACGCCTCCGGCTTCACGGCCATCTGCTTCTCATGCTCGCCGAGCTGCGACAACACCGTCTGCAGCTCCCACAGCTTTTCGACGTCGGCGCTCAAATGCTCTCCCCCATGAAACAAAAAAGGCGTTCCTTAGCCGGAACGCCTGTGCAGAACGGATTCTCTCCGCCGCGCTTGCGACACTTCTCCACGACTCGATTGAGTTCAATCATCCGCGCTGGTGGGTCCACCAGGATTCGAACCTGGGACCTGCCGGTTATGAGCCGGTAGCTCTAACCGCTGAGCTATGGACCCGGACGGGCGATTCTAGCCTAACAACAGGTCGCGGATCGCAGCTACCGCCCTTCCACTGAGTCGCCCACCTGCATCGCGCGGCGCATCGTGACGATGCGGCCCGTGGCCGTGTGATTCTGCGTCGTCAGAATGCCGATCTCGCCGAGGACCTGCCGCGGCTGGCCGGCGATGTCGCGGTAAACAGTCAGGAAGTCGCCCGGCTGCAGCTGATCGTCCTGGCCGAGGTTGACCTGAACGAGGTTGCCTTCGCCGAGGGCGAGGTCCCAATCCTGCGAGTCGATGATGTAGCCTGCCGCGCGGCCGGTCGGCTGATCGCAGAAGGCCGGTATGTCCGGGATGCGCGCGATGGGAATCGGGAGCTGCGGGATCGGCTTGAGCCGCGCGCCGATGTGAATCTCGCGGCAGTTCTGCACGATCTGCGCGCGCGACCTCGTCTCCTCGGCGCAAAGGATCTTCACCTGACCCTGATAGTTGTAATGCTGCCCGATCACCTGACCGGTGCGCGGGTGCGTGATCATGTCGCCCGGCTCGACGACGATGTACGTGTCGCCGGCGACGAGTCCGGTGGACGTGCCGCCGTTCACAAAAAGTAGATCGCCGGACGAACCCGTCGGCTGCTCGCCCACGCCGGGCGACTGCATGACTTCGACGTCTTCGTACGCGGCGATCGTGTTCGGCATCGGCTCGTTCGGATCGCCGATGTACCCGTAGCAATACACATCTGCCTCGGCGCCGAGCGGAATCGGCGGCGTCTCGCGGTGAATCTCCGTGGCCGTAATGCCGGTCGACGCGGCGGGCTGCTGCGGCGCGCTGGTCATCTCGGAGCCGCCGCCGAGAGTCGCTGGATTCGTCGTCGTGCTGGTACCGGTCGTCCCGGTCGTGGTGGTCGTCTGCGTGCTCACCGCGGCGTTCGACGTCTCGCCCCGGACGAGCAGCACGTCACCGGGATAGATCCAGTGCGCGTCGGTGATCCAGGTGTTCGACTCCCACAGCTGCGGCCACAGATACGCGTTGCCGTACTCCTGCTTCGCGATTCCGGACAGCGTCTCGCCCTGCTTGATCTCGTGAGACTTCGCCGTGGGCGGATACGTCGCCGGATCGGGAGGGTTGTAGGGCGTCCAGTGCCCGCGGACGAGATGAAGCTCGCGTGGCGGACGCGATGATGACGACTCGCTTTTCTTCGACTTCGCCTTGGTCGCGGCGGCGAGAGGAATCGTCACCAAGAGCAGGAGAACGGGAGCCACCCTACGCACACTTACCATCATCCCCTCCCAGGCTACGTGAGACAGTTGTTCGACAGAACGTTAGCGCAGAGGCTGACGCCAGTCAAATCGTTGTGGGATGGGGTGTTGTTCGAATCCGCGGCTTCAGCGAACGGTGACGGAGCCGTCCAACTCCGGCGCGTTGCCGCCGGCGTTGCGCTGCTCGTCTTCCCACTGCTTCAGCTGCTTGTTCCGCTTGTCGTAGTTGTTCAGGACTCTCCTGACGTACTGACGCGTCTCGCGGAACGGCGGGACGCCGTTGTAGCGGCGCACGTTCCCCTCGCCGGCGTTGTACGCGGCGATCGTCTTCATGATGTTGCCGTCGAAACGCGACTGGAGGTACTTGATGTACTTCACGCCTGCGTCGACGTTCTGCTCCGGATTGTAGAGATCGCGGGCGCCCATCCAGCGGCCGGTCTTCGGCATGAGCTGCATGAGGCCGCGCGCGCCAACCTGCGAATGCGCGGTGTGGCGGAACATCGACTCCTGCTCGATCACCGCGGCGACGAGCAGAGGATCGACCGAGTACTTCGCCGCCTTCTGGTTGATGATGTCGCCGTACGGCATCGCCGCGCTGAAGAACTCGCGGTGAATCGCGTTGTTGATCTTCGCCATCTCTTCGATGAAGACATTGCGCTGCGCCGCCGCGGCCCCGCCGGGCATCAGGTCCTCGTCCGCGACCCAGCGCTTGTCGAACAGCGACAGCTCGCGCGTCACGTAGCGGTCCGGGAGGAGCTGCGAAAGCTTGAAGACGGCGTTGCCGCTGAAATCGCCGGCGAGCTTGGCCACGACCTTCTCGTTGCCGACGCCCTGCCGGATGACGCGAACCGCGTCGAGGTCCTTCTCGACCAGGAAATGAACGTGACTCATCGCATCGGTCAGACCACCGATCGAAAGCGCCGCGCCGACGAGCAGCGTGGCTGCGCCCCGTCCTCCGAGAACGCGGAGCACGGCCTTGGAGCGCATCGTCTGACGCATCTGCACCAGGCGAGTCGAAATTCGGTCGGTCATGCTGCGGTGATGAGTCATTCGCCCCCTTTGGCTCTGCGTCAGAATACTCAAAATAAGCTCGCGGACGTACTCCGGATGCAGGGGCCAAAACGCCATGGGTGGGGGGGTTATTGCGCCCGCGTGTAAACTTTCCCTAAGTCACGCGTGCTCAGCCGTTTGCTCGCCAAAAACCTCAGCGGAAAACCGCTCGATTCTGGCATCGCCGGACCGCCACGCGGACGACGGCAGACCGGCCTTGACACACGTCTGACTGAGAAACGTCTCACGGTCCCAGCCGTATTCGGTCGCCACCTGCGGCAGAAGCAGCCCGGCGTACGGAGCTCGGCTGATGATGAGTCCGTCTCGGCCGACCTCGATCTCGGCGATGTCCCTGACCGGTGTGATCGGCCCCATCACTGAGATCTCGAAATGCAGCGAAGGGAGCTCATCCTTTGTGACCGGGTAGAAACGCGGGTCCCGAAAGGCGGCGTTGATCGCGCTTCTCGATATCGACTCGTACAGCGGCGCGACCGGCTCGATCGAGCCGATACAACCTCGCAGCTCGCCCGTGCGGTCGTTCAGCGTCACGAACACGCCGGCCGGCCGGCGGAGGTCGTCGTCGAGCACGTAGCCGTTGAGATCGGGACGTTTTCCGTCGAGCAAGGCCGCGATCGACTCACGCGCGATCTGTAGCAGCGTCTTCCGTTGATCCTGCGTCAGCATCGTTGTGCCTGTGAATCAGCACCAGATTGCGGATGTACACGATCAAACCCGGTGCCTGCCCGAGGATGATCACCGGGTCGCGGCGCAGAAGGCCGTAGACGGTCATGAGCAGTCCGCCGAAGAGCGACAGATACCAGAAGTGAATCGGGATGTGGCTGCGCTTGCGGCGTTCCGAGGCGATCCACTGGATGATGAAGCGCGACGCGAAGAGCGCCTGCGCGAGAAAGCCGAGGACGGCCAGCACGTCCCAGTGCCAGGAGCGCGGGTCGAGGAAGTGCCCGACCATCAGATTTCCTCGCGGATCTTGTAGCGAAGGTTGCGGCTGCTCATCCAGCGGACGGCAAGGCAATCCGCGAGCCCTTTGAACGCGCGGTTCATCGCGCCGTAGTTCGTGACGCCGTACTTGCGCGGCCGATGATTCACAGGCATCTCGATGACTTTGAAGCCCGCCTGGCGCACGAGCGTCGGCAGGAAACGATGCATGCCGGTGAAGAGCCGCACCGGCTCGATCGCCTCGCGCCGCGCGAGCTTCAGCGAGCACCCGGTGTCGGTGATGTGATCGCCCGTGATCCAGTTGCGCACGCCATTTCCGATCCTCGACTGCATGCGGCGGCTCCACGTGTCTTTCCGGTTGACGCGGACGCCGATGATCATGTCCGCGCCGTTGCGCTCGAGCTGCTGCATCATCTTCGGGATGTCGGCCGGATCGTTCTGCAGGTCGGCGTCGAGCGACACGACGAAACGGCCGCGCGCCGCGCGCCACCCGGCGTCGAGCGCAGCGGTCTGACCGCTGTTCTTCTCGAACGCGATGATGCGCAGCGTCGGGTACTTCGATTTCAGACTGCGGAGCACTTCCACGCTGCGGTCGCGGCTGCCGTCATCGACCGCGACAATCTCGTACGTCCATCCTTTGCCGTCGAGCGCGCGCGCGATCTCCTCGAGGAGGAGCGGCACGTTCTCTTCCTCGTTGAAAACAGGGAAGACGACAGAGAGGTCCGGCGTCATCGCGGCAGTCTAACGCTGAAGGCGCTCTCGAAATTTGCGGTGGTCCGCGCGGCAACTTGCGCGGTATCGACGTTCCAAAGCGACGCGAGCAGCGCGGCAACCTTGACGACGTACGCAGGCTCGTTCTCGCGTCCGCGAAACGGCACCGGGGCGAGGTAAGGCGTATCGGTTTCGATGAGCACGCGGTCGTGCGGCAGCGCGCGCGCGACTTCGCGCAGCGGTCCGGCGCTGCGGAACGTCACGATTCCCGAGAACGAAATGAAGTAGCCGAGGTCGACGAGCTTCCGGGCGACGTCGAGCGACTCGGTGTACGAGTGCAGGATCCCGCGCGCATCGCGCGCTTCGTCGCTCGTCAGCAGCCCGACCATGTCATCGGTCGACTCGCGGTTGTGGATGATCACCGGCAGATCGAGCCGCTTGGCCAGGGCGACGTGACGCATGAAGACTTCACGCTGCGTCTCGCGAGGCGAGTGCATGTAGTGGTAGTCGAGGCCCACTTCGCCGATCGCGACCACGCGCTCACTCTTTGCGAGCCGCTCGATCGTGGCGAACGCCTCGTCGTCGCAATCCTTCGCTTCGTGCGGATGAAAACCGACCGCGGCCCAGACGTCGTCGTGCTGCTGCGCGATGGCAACCGCCGGCTGCGCGTCATCGAGCTTCGTTCCGGGAACGACGAACCCGACGACTCCCTCCTCGCGCGCACGCGTGAGACTCGCCGCGGCGTCCGACATCGTGAGGTGGCAGTGCGAGTCAGTGAACCGCATTCGCGAGGAGAGCCATCACCGTTTCTTCGTACGTCGCCACCGAATCGAGCAGGTCGCGCTTGCGGATGCGCTCGTTCGGACCGTGTGCGTCGAGGATCGATCCCGGTCCGAACAGCAGCGGCTTGCCGAGCGATCGCAGATGCGGGACATCCGTGTTGAACGACACGACCGTCGACTTCGTGCCGTCGGGCACGGTCATGAACTGCGGCGGGTTGCCGTAGCTGCGCGTGATCCGGCCGTTGTACTTCGCGAGCAGCGCTTCGAGTCGCGAGCGCACGTCCTCCGGCTCGCTCACGATCCGGAAGATCATCTCCGCCTCGGCTTCGGGAGCGATGATGTTCGGCTTCTGTCCGCCGCGGATCACGCCGACGTTCACCGTCGCCTTGCCGAGGACGTCGTGCGTGCCCCAGTCGGTCGAGTTGATCTCGGCGACGGCGGCGACGAGCTTCGCGATCGCGGAGTCGCCGCGGTCCGGATAGGCCGAGTGGCCGGCCTTCCCGTCGAACCGGACGAACGCCGTGAACGCGCCCTTGGACGCTTTCGCGAAGATCGACTCGGTCGGCTCGCCCACGATCACGTACTCCGATCCGAGCCCGCGGTACTCGGCGCCCGCTGCCTTGGCTCCGGCCGAGTCGGTCTCCTCGCCGACGACGAAGAGGAACGCGAAGTCATCGATGCCGCGCGCGCGCAGCCGCTCGCCCGCCGCGATCATCGCGCCGATGATCCCTTTCGTGTCGCATGCGCCGCGGCCATGGATGAACTCATCGTCTTCCGACGAAGCGAACCACGGCGGCACCGTGTCGATATGCGAGTTGATGATCACGCGCGGCGTTCCGCCCGCGGACGCGAACACGTTGAGGCGCGCCGGCGTGACGTCGTGGCGGCGGCAGCGGTAGCCGAGGCGTTGCAGTTGCGCGAGGAGGAACTCGCCGGCTTCGCGCTCCTGC
>DASWBH010000393.1:0-5875 GCA_036390755.1 Thermoanaerobaculia bacterium | reverse complement strand
ATCGGATAGTAGAAATGCAACTGATGCAAATACCCCTCGGTCGGAATCCCGATCGCCGACTTGATCACGTCCTCCATCGGCGGCTTCGGAATCCGCGACACGAACTCGAGCCCGATCTTCTGCGGGTCGTAATTCCAGATTTTCGCGTTGTACGGGATGAAGTACTTCTCGGAGATTCCCGCGCCAAACGTCTTGTAGGACCACTCCGCGAGATTGTGCGGCGTGTCGTTCGCGCGCGGATTGTTGATGTAGCCGTACAGACAGTCGAAGGTGTCTTCTTTCGGCAGCGACGCGAGATCGTTCTCGAACGGATACTTCACGAGCCGGTCCTTGAACCAGATCTTGTTCTCGCGGCGGCGCTGATGAACGTTGTCGCCGAGGACGTCGACCATCTCCTTGAGGACGTCCTTGTTCCTGCTGAACATGATGTGCGGGCCGGCTGCATCGAACGTGAAGCCCTGTTCGATGATGCTGCCGGACAATCCGCCGATGCGCGGCCGCTTCTCGAGGACGTCGACGTCCGTATCGTCGAGGTGCGCGGCGAGTGCGATTCCGGAGATGCCGCCGCCGAGAATTCCTACGCGGCGGTGGCTTTGATTCAAACCACGGTCTCCCGCGCCACCGACAGCGACTGGTCCGCCGACAGGTATCCGTGCCCCATCTGCGCGACGACCTTCGTCCCCTCCGGCTCGATCATGTAGTGCATGCGCGGCATGCCGCGTCCGGCCATGTACTTCTCGAGCTGCGCGTGGTGCGTCGGACAGTAGAGCATCAGGAATCCGCCGCCGCCCGCGCCGATGATCTTTCCGCCGAGGACGCCGAAGTGCGCGCGAACGTCGTCGTAAATCTCGTCGACGATCGAGAGCGAGATCTTCGATGACATGCGCTTCTTGTTCTGCCAGTGCTCGTCGAGCAGCTGTCCCCATCGATCGAAGTTGTTGCTCTCGATCGACTCGAGAATCCGATAGCCGAGGTCCTTGATGCGGTGCAGGCTCTCAGATACGCGGGCGTGATCGACTGCGTCTTTCTTCTTCATGGCCGTGTTCTGGTCGGCGAGCACTTCGCGCGCGTCGCGCTGCGCGCCGGTGTAATAGATGTGCGTGTGCGCGACGAAGTCGGCGATGTCGCTGCTGCTCGGCCGCAGCTGCCGCACCTGGACTTTTCCGTCGCGCGCGATCTCGAGCACCGTCAGTCCGCCAAACGCGGCCATGTACTGGTCCTGCTTGCCGATCCCTTCTTTGAGGATGTCGAGCTCGATGTGACATGCCTCTTCGGCAAGCTTCTGCAGCGGGACGTAGTCGCGGCGGTCGTGATGCAGGGCGTTGAGCAGGCCGACGAGATAACAGCTCGATGAGCCGAGGCCCGTGCCGGCAGGAAGGTCCGCAATCGACGCAACCTCGAACGAGTCGGAGATGCCGTGGCTGACGAGCGCTTCTCGCGCCAGCTCGTGCCGCAGCTCTTTCACGTGGTCGACTACTTCGCTCTGCGAGTAGTGCAGACGAATCTTGTGGCCGACCATCGGCCGGTTCACGACGACATACATGTACTTGTCGAGCCCCATCGCGAAGATGAAGCCGCCGTCCTGCGTGTAGTACGAGGGAAGGTCGGTCCCGCCGCCGCCGAGGGTCACGCGGAAGGGAGTGCGAGTAACGATCACAGCCGGAAACCCGCCGCGGATGCGTCGTTGAAGAACATCTTCACTGTGTCGAGGGAAAGCTCATCGAGAGGCTTGCCGACCATTGCCAGCTTTTTCAGGATGTCGCTCGTGACTGTGATGATGTGGCAGCCGCACTCCTCCGCCTGAAAGATGTTGAGCAGCTCGCGCGGACTCGCCCACAGCAACTGCGCTTTCGGCTTCTTCGCGACGATCGCCGCGCATTCGCGCATGAGCGGAACGGGATCGACGCCTGTGTCGGCGATGCGTCCGGCGAAGACGGACACAATTGCCGGTGTATCGGCATGAAGCGCGCCGACCGTGTCGCGCACCTGCTGCACGGTCAGAATCGCGGTGATGTTCAGCTTGACGCCCGAGGCGGAGAGTCGCCGGATCAACGGCACGGCGGATTCACGTTTCGTGTTCGTGATCGGAATCTTCACGAACACGGCGTCGCCCCACGTGCAGATGCGGCGCGCCTGGCGCTCCATCTCGGCGAAATCGTCGGCGAAGACCTCGAACGAGATCGGCATCCCGGAAACCGCGCTCAACGCTTCCCGCGCGAATTTCTCGTAGTCGTTGACGCCGGACTTCTTCATCAGCGTCGGGTTCGTCGTGAATCCCTTGACGACACCGCTCTCGCGCGCCGCCACCATGTCACGCACATCCGCACCATCAGCGTACAGATCGATTTTCAGTTTGGGAGCCATCAGTCGAGCTTTCGGACGAATTCGTCGAGGTCAGCGCACACGAGCTCGGGAGTCGTATTGCCGCGCTTGTCTGCCGAATGTTCATAGTTTAGCAGCGCCGTATGACAACCAGCGTTGATGCCGGTCACAACGTCCGTGTCCTGATCGCCGACCATCCACGAACGGCTGAGGTCCACGTCGTATTTTCGCGCCGCTTCGCGAAGCAGAAACGGACTCGGCTTGCGGCATTTGCAAGCGCCGAATCCCTCGATCGCCGACTCCGGATGGTGGTAGCAGATGTACGACGCGGTGATCCTCACGCCGGAGGCAGCGAGGCTCGCGACCACGCGCTGATGCACCGCCTGCAGATCCTCGAGCGGACACTTCCCCTTCGCGTAGCTCGGCTGATTCGTAACGAGAAACAGCAGCCAGCCGCCGTTCATCGCGCGCTGCAGCGGCTCGACCGCGTCGGCGCGCATGTGCAGATCGGCGAGACTTCGCGGCGATTCCCACTCGTTGGCCGACGGATAGAACACCAGATCGTCCACGATGCCGTCGCGATCGAGAAAGAGCGCGCGGTTCATTCTTCTGACTTGTGCTCCGCCTCGGAGATCGCGAGGTGCCGCACGATCTTGGTCAGCTGTTCGTCGACGCGGCGAAAGCGCAGGTACGTGACGAAGAACGCGGCAAACATGAACAGGATCGAAAGGTAGAGAACGAGGTCCGCGCCGCGTCCGATGCCCAGGAAATGGGCGACGCGGACGAGGATGTCGGGGTCGGCGATCGCAATCGCCGCCGCCACCCACAGCGCGATCCACGCAAGTCCCACGCGCGCCGCGACGCGCCGGCGCGCGATCTGGATGAGCGTGACGAGCACCAGCACCGCCAGCGCCGGAAGCGTGACGATTTGAAATGTCGTCACCTGAAGATCCTCTTCATCAGGTAATCAAAGGCAATGCGAAACGCGGCGAGCGACGACTGTCCTTTGCGCATGGAATACTCCGAATACCGCACCACGACCGGCACCTCGGCATAGCGCAGACGATTCTCATAGATCTGGTCGACGATCTCGCTCGCGTGCGCCATGCCGTCGATCGTCAGTTGGATCTTCGACGCGCCGCGCCGCGTAAACGCACGCAGGCCATTGTGCGCGTCGGTCAATGCGACGCCCGAGGTCAGACGCATGAACCGCGTCGCCAGCCACAGCATCATGCGACGGAAGAGCGGGACGTTTGACTTGAGCTCGAGGAAACGCGAGCCGATCGCGACGTCGACGTCGTTCTGCTCCAGTGCGCTGACCAGGCGGTGTACGTCCTCGATCCGATGCTGGCCGTCGGCGTCGAATGTCACGACGACATCAGCTCCGTTCCGCAATGCGTACTCGAGTCCGGTCTGGAGCGCTGCGCCCTGACCGCGATTGATGACGTGACGCAACACGGCCGCGCCGCCGCGACGAGCCTCGTCGGCCGTGTGATCGCGCGAGCCGTCGTCGACAACGACCACGTCCGGATACTCTGCTCGCACCGCGCTGACGACATCGAAGACAGCCGATTGCTCGTTGTACGCCGGGATGACGATGAAGACGCGGGCGGTCATAGACGAGCGTGCCGCCGGTGGAAGACCGCCTGCACCATTCGAGGATTGTAAAGCACGACCTCCCAACGACTGTCGCGCAGGAGCGCCTCGATCACCCGGACATCGCGCCGCGACGGTGTGCCGCGTAAGAGGTACTTCCGGGCCTGGCTCAGATCGCGGAAATCGGGATGACCCCAGACGACGGCGTACGCACGGTCGACCGCGACGTACTGCGCGTCATCGTCGATCTGCGGCGGGCCGTCGCCCGGCGGGATGAACTCAACCGGTCGGTGCAGGTCCGCACCGAACGCCGGCTGAATCCACGTTCCGAACCCCGCATCGATCGCGATCTTCTCCCGCGGACCCGCAGCGCGATCGGCGACGCTGGCCGCGCGGTTCGGATCGAAAAGTACGACACGCGTGTCCGGATTCTGTCTCGCCCACTGAAAGTAGGCGAATGGAGCAAACGCGTCATTCTTCGCGTACACGATCGCCGTTGCGCAGAAGAGAACGACGGCAATCGCGAGCGCGATATCGCCGCGCCGCCCGTTCAAAGCTCCGATCGTCCAGCCGAATACGACCGGCACAATGAACAGCGCGTACCGCGGCAGCGAAATCGTGTACAGACCGTGCGGCTTGAAACCGACCGGCAGCATCACGGCAAATGTCATGAGGGCCGCAATCGTGACGACGCGGCGCTCGAGCGAGGAACCAGTGCGGCTCCACGCGAATGCGAACGGCGAGAGCAGCGCCGCAATCGAGAACACGATGCCGAGCTCGGAGAAGTAGATCTCGTACCGCCGCCAGAACCACGGCTGCGCTTCCCACGGTACTTTCAGCGCATATCGATCGAGCGAAAACGGCGCAGCGAGCAGCACATACGGGCCTTGCCATAGCGTGCTCCAGTCGCCGTACGGGACAATCTCCACGTTTTCCCTGTCGACATCCTTGGCGTTCAGAATCGAACCCTCGTGAAGAAAGTTCGCGACGTACACAGCACCGCCTAAGAGGAAGAACGCGACGATGCTGACAGCGACGAGCTTCATGATTGCGCCGGCGTCTCGACGCAGGCGCCAAAGGATCATCGGCGCGAGCACGACGCCGAGGATCGCGGCCTGCGGCTTGGTACCAACGGCGAGAGCCACAGCGATGACCGCAACGTAGAGTGACGGGCCGCCATCCGTGATCCATTTGCCGATCGCGACGAGCGCGGCTGCCATGAGCGTCGCGACCATCATGTCGTTCTTGTGCGCCCCGCTATGCAAAACGACGACTGGAATTCCCGCCGCACACATCATCGCAATCAGCGATCCGGCCGTACGTCCCCACCACCGTTCGACGAGTGCACCCGTGGTGACAACGAAGAGCAGATACATCAGTACGCTGATCCATTCGGTGAGCTCGTCCGTTCCGCTCCACAGAATCATTTCCGTCAAGAGCATCTCGTAATTGACAGGCAGCGTGCGGATCGCCGGATTGAGAAATGGGAAATACACGAAGCCGTTCTGCTGTGAGAACAGCGTCGCCTTCGGCAGGTGATACGAAAGCGCGTCGTGGCTGACCGGCGGCAGAACGGCACCGCGCCACAGGACGTATGCGATCCAGATCGCGACGGGCAGAAAAGCGATCCAGTGCAGAGACGGCTCGACAGGCATTCGCCTGACGCGGCGCAGCGCCACGACTGCGATCACGAGCAGCACGACGATGCGCACGATCAGCGCCGTCTTTGTCAGGATGTGCGCGAGCGCCAGGATCCATGTCGACCCGAGCCACAATGCGAGCGCAACTACAGCGACGTACAACGCGCGCTCCAGCAGGCCATCGATCCGCATCCGGCGAACGAGCGCCGTCGCGCATACGACAAAAAGCGCCGCCGTGACGAACAGCATCATCGCGACCACCCGTACGTCACGATCCGGAACAGCCGCAGCACAAGAGGCGCCGGCAGCGCGAGCAG
>DASWBH010000392.1:0-2401 GCA_036390755.1 Thermoanaerobaculia bacterium | reverse complement strand
GTTCTTCCCGCCGGAGCGCGCCGCCAGCCGCGAACAGCCGATACCCGGAAGCGCCGTAAATTGAAGTGAGCACAGTCGTAAACCGTTGCCCGTGAAGCTACAAGCGGGGAGGCACAAAGAGCGGTGATGCATGACACGCGGGGCTGTGAGCGCTCCATCCGGGTGTTGATCGGATTGACCGTCTTGCCGATGTGAATCCGGAAGCCGGAGGCGAGCGCGAGCATGCGGTCGACCGGCCGCGCAACCGGAGACCGGCCGCGATCCACATGAGATACATTGATCACCATTGAAGTCTGCCGAGAGCTCATTCGATGACACGCCGCGGCGCGTCAGGACCTCGGCGGGTGTTGTCACGACGTTATCGCGGCTGCGCTCGCTCGCGCGCCGCTTCCTCATCGTCACGCTGATCGTCGTCGGCGCGCTGTGTGGCGTGCTTGCGGTTGCGTTCGAGCGATACGTCGAGTCCGCGCGTGCGCTGCTGATCGGCGCGGCGCTCGCGCTGCGCGAGCCGTGGCGCACGGTCGCGATGGTCGTGACGCCGACGATCGTCTTCACCGCGATCAGCATCGCGATCGGCCGGTTTGCGCCGCGCGCAGTCGGAGCGAACCTCGCGCGCGTCCGCATGGCGTACAACGAGGACCCGAAGCTGCTCTCTACGCGCAGCGTTGCCGCGACATTCATCGCAACGCCGCTCTCGCTCGGAGCAGGAGCCCCGCTCGGACCGGAAGGGCCGATCGTCGTCATCACCAGTGGCATCTCGGCCGCGGTCGGCCGCGTGTTGCGGCTGCCGAAGAAACTCGTGCGTGGGATGATTCCGGTCGGCGTCGCGGCCGGAATCGCCGCCGTGTTCAACACGCCGATCACCGGCGTCGTGTTCGCGCTGGAAGAAGTGTTCGGTGCTGCCGATCGCGGACTCCTCGGCGGTGTTCTCGTCGGCGCAGTCGCTGCCGCCGTCGTTGAGCGCGCGCTTCTCGGCGGCCGGCCGCTGCTCGCGGCTCCATTCTCGACGTGGAGCGATCCGCGCGAGCTCATCGGCTTCGCGCTGGTCGGCGTCATCGCCGGAAGCGTCTCCGGCCTGGCGATCGCGTGGACTCACCGGCTGAAACGCGCGTGGGCGCGGGTGATGCCGTCGATGCCGCTCCGCGCCGCGGCTGCCGGCCTGCTCGTCAGCGGCGCGGGCCTGATCGCTCCGGCGATTCTCGGCGTGGGCTACGACTCGGTTTCGTTCTGGTTGCACGGCGGAGGTTCCGCGCGTTCGACCGGCATCGCGTTCGCCGCTAAGACCGTCGCCTTCGTGATCGCAATCAGCGGCGGCGTACTCGGCGGAAGTTTCGCGCCGTCGCTCTTCATCGGCACTGCGCTCGGCGCGAGCATCGGCCATTCGCTGCAGCATTTCTTTCCGACAGCCGGCATCGATCCGAAGGCGTTCGCGATCATCGGCATGGGATCCTTCTTCGCAGGTCTGCTCAGAAGTCCGATCGCGGCCGTGCTGATCGCGATCGAGCTGACGCGCGACTACGAGCTCGTCGTGCCGCTGATGCTCGGCGTGTCGCTGGCGGTGGCAATCTCACGCCGCGTCTCGCGCTTCAGCATCGTCGAGCAGCAGATGATCGACGAAGGTTACGTCGAAGGTCATGACTCCGCCGATCCGCTCGCGCACCTGCGCGTCTCCGAGACGATGGCCACGGCGCCGGTTGCGCTGCGCACGAACAGCCGGCTTGCCGACGCGCCGGTGACGATCGGCGCGACGCGTCATCACCTCTACCCCGTCGTCGACAAGGAGGGACGCCTCGCCGGCATCCTGATGCGCGAAGCACTCGAGCGCGTCCGCGAGAACCCGCCCGAGACGCTCGTCAGCGAAGTGATGCTGAAGCCGAAGCTCGTCGCGGTGTCGACAGACGAAGTGATCGAAGTCGTACGCCGGATGCAGTTGAACGGCGTGGACCGGTGCCCTGTCGTCGACAGCGATGCGTCCAACAAGCTCGTCGGATTCCTCAGTCCGTCGGACATTCTGCGCGCGCGAATCGCTCATGCGCGGCTGTCCGAGGACGACGTCGCGTTCGACTTGTTCGATCGCTGACCGATCTACCCGACCAGGACTGAGGTGTCGTCGTCCGTTGTTTTCCGGGCGCGCACGCTGATGATGTAGTCGAGCGCCAGCGCGACACCTTGTCGCTCGCGGATCGTGGCGATCAGCGGGACCGCGAGAGCGAGCGCGAACGCCGCCGTGGTCGTCCACGTCGCCGGCCGGAGACCGAAATAGAGGATGCCGATCGCCAGGAGCAGCGGGATGCGGTCGGTGATCATCATGAACATCAGCGTGTCGCCGTGGTTGCGCTGGAATACGAGCTGGCAGGCTGAACAGCGGTCGAACGTCCTGATCCCGCGGCGGAAGAGAGGT
>DASWBH010000391.1:0-37519 GCA_036390755.1 Thermoanaerobaculia bacterium | reverse complement strand
TGCAATATAGCACCGCGAAGCCGAGCAATTTCCACACCCCGCTGGGATAGACTCCGCGTTCTCAACAATTAAGGAGGAAGTATGAGAAAGGCCCTCGGCGCAGGCTGTCTACTCCTCATTTCCCTCTCCGCGGCCGGACAGGGCACTCCGGCCACTCCGCCCAGACCCGGGTACGTTTTGATCCACGAAGAGATCGCGAAGCCATCGATGCTCGTGCAGTACGAGGCGACGACGCGCGACATCAACAAGGCGTTGACCGACACGCATGCCGATCCGAAGAACTTCGCGATGAACCTCTACGTCACGTCGGACATGCACTACCTCTATGTCTGGCCGATCGCGAACTGGGCAGCGATCGACGCGATGCAGCAGAACTTCGTCAGTCTCGGGCAAACCATCGGACAGGACCGCTGGCGGGATCTGATGAACCGCGGCAACTCGGCCATGTACTCGTACAACGAGTTCGTCGCGCAGCTGCGCCCCGATCTGTCCTACGTTCCGGCCACGCCGCGGCTCAAACCCGAGGAGCGTCGATTCGTGCACTGGATCTTCTACTACGTCGATGCCGCGCACATGCAGGAGGCTGAGCAGGTCGCGAAGGATTACGCTGCGTTGTTCCGCGCGAAGAACATCGCCGACCCGTTCACGACGTACCAGGTCGTCAGCGGAAACGATCTCCCGATCCTCGTCGCAGCGGTCCCCGCGAAGAGCGCCGCTGATTACTACGCCAACGATGAAAAGGTGAACGCGGCGCTCGGCGCGGACGTCCAGCCGCTCGCTGCACGCGCGCTCGCGATCACGCGCAAATACGAAGTGCGCGATGGTATCTACCGTCCCGATCTGTCGTATCCGGTCGTGGCAACGGAAAAGAAATGAGCTTCTGACCCGCCGCGGATCGCAGCGAGGCCGGCTCCTGCGATCCGCGGTCTCCGATCTCCAGTTGATGTGCTAGTCTCCGCGACCGCAATGCCGGATCGAATTCGGAATGTGGCGGTGATCGGCTCGCAATGGGGCGACGAAGGCAAAGGAAAGATCGTCGACCTTCTCTGCGAGACGTTCGACGTCGTCGCGCGCTTCCAGGGCGGCCACAACGCCGGTCACACGGTGAAGTTTGCCGATCAACATTTCGCGCTGCGGCTGATCCCGTCCGGCATCCTCCACCCCGACAAGCTCTGCATCCTCGGCAACGGCATGGTGATCGACCCCGAGGCGCTGCTGGAGGAGATCGAGAAGCTGCGCGGAATGGGCGTGCACATCGACGATAACCTCAAGGTCAGCGACTCGGCTCATGTGATCCTGCCGTATCACAAGGCGCTCGACCTCGCCCGCGAATCGGCGGCCGGGAAGGCGAAGATCGGAACGACAGGGCGCGGAATCGGCCCGGCGTACGAGACGAAGGTCAGCCGCTACGGCGTGCGCATCGCCGATCTGCTCGATCCCGATGTGCTGAAGGAGAAGATCGAATTCGCCTGCGCGGAGAAGAACCCGGTCCTGCAGACGGTCTACGGAAAAGAGACGTTCGAGCCGAAAGACCTGATCGACGCGTACATGCGCTACGGTGAAGTGCTCGCGCCGCGCATCACGAACGGGACGGTGCTGATCAATCAGCAGATTCGCGCCGGGAAGTCGGTGATGTTCGAAGGCGCGCAGGGGATGATGCTCGACGTCGACCACGGCACGTATCCGTTCGTCACGTCTTCGAACACGGTCGTCGGCGGCGTCTGCACCGGACTCGGCGTTGCGCCGAAGCACATCCATCACGTGATCGGGGTCGTGAAGGCGTACACGACGCGCGTCGGCGGCGGCGCGTTCCCGACCGAGCTCAATGACGCACACGGCGAGCATCTTCGCGCGCGCGGCAACGAGTTCGGCACGGTCACCGGACGTCCGCGCCGGACCGGCTGGCTCGATCTGCCGGTCGTGCGCACGTCGGCGATGCTCAGCGGACTCGATGCAATCGCGCTGACGAAGCTCGACGTGCTCGATGAGTTCGATGAGATCCCTGTTTGCACTGCTTACAAAGTGCGGGGCGAGACGTGGAAGACGTTTCCCGCTTTCGCGGTCGAGCATCGTGACTACCAGCCGGAATACAAGACGATGCGCGGATGGCGGGAGTCGACGGCCGGCATGACCTCGTACGATGACCTTCCGCAGGCAGCCAGGGATTACGTGCGGTACATCGAGGACGAGACCGAGGTACCGGTTTCGATCATTTCGACGGGACCGCGCCGGGAAGAGACCATTCGACGGAAAAGCTGAATGTCGAATGCGGAGTTCGGGTTTCGTCAGAACTTCTCGACCAGCCGATATAACAACGCTGTGCCGAATCCCCACGCTCCATTCACGAGCGGCCCGATCATCATCCGTTTCGGATTCCATCCCGACGCGATCGGCTGGTGTTTGAGCGGGGCGACGAGGAACCACGCGACCAGCGTCGGCAGGATCGCCCCGAACACGATCGCGATCGCGTAGTACGCCCCGCCGCGGCGGCGATCGATGATCGGAATCATGATCGCGCCCCAAACACCGCCCCAGAATGCGAGCGAGATTACGGACGGTACGCCGAACGGCGGCACGGGCTTCATGGCCCACGCGCCGGTCGGGACGACACCAGCTAAGTGCAGCAGCGCCAGCAAGATCTGGTGAAAGACGAGCGTGGAGACGAACCCGGCAATGAAGCCCAGCAAAGCTCGTTTCATGCGAGCGCGCTCGTGCAAATCGCGCGCAAGCGCATTCGCACAGCCATGTGTGCTGATCGTCACCCACCGTTGTTCGTGGCGCGCGCAGCATAAAATGAAACGAAGGGTTTCGTCCCGGAAAACGCCCATGGCGACAATTGATCGCGCTCCTGTATCGCGCGGCGCAGCTTCGTCGGCGCACGCGGTAACACGCTTCGCCGCGGCGGGCGTGGTGGTGATCGCCGCTGCCGTGATCGCAGGCTGGCTGCTGCAAATGCCTGTGCTCACGTCGGTACTTCAGGGCTCGATCGGCATGAAGTTCAACACGGCCCTTTGCTTCATTCTTTGCGCTGCGGCGATTCTCCTCATCGTCGAGCAGAAGGCGACGTGGTCCGTTCGCGCCGGCATCTGCTTCGCGACGGTTGTTCTCGCATTCGCCGTCGCCACTGCGATCGAGCTCCTCGCCGCGGTGGACCTCAGGATCGACCAGCTGTTCTTCGTCGAACCTGCTCATCTGAACCGGCTCACTGCGCCGGGTCGAATGTCATTCCTCGCCGCGACGGCGTTCATCTTCGCATCGGCGGCGATTCTCGGCATCCGGAAACGGGTCCGCGGCTATTGGCCGAGCGGAATCATCGCCACGTCGATCGCGGCAGTTTCGTTCTTCGTTCTGATGGGATATGCGAACGGAGCGTCGTATTTTCACGATACTCCCACGCGTACGGTCATTGCGGCGAATACGGCAGCCGCGTTCCTCCTGCTGAGCATCGCGCTGCTCGGGTCGGAGCCCGACACCGGATGGTTCTCGCTTCTCTTTACCGCGCACTCACCCGTTGCGAAGTCGATGCGGCGCGTGGTGCCGGCCGCGATCATCGCAACGATTGCCATCGGCTGGATGCGTTTGCTCGCCGAACGGGCACGTCTGCTGGATCCGGAGATCCTCGTCTCGATCATGATCACCACGCAAGTCGCAGTGATCATCGCTCTCGTGGTCTGGAGCGGCAATCTCCTGCAGCGCGAATACCTGGAGCGGCAGGCCGACCAGAAGGCGCTCGCCGAAAGCGGAGCGCGGTACAGGATGCTGATGGAGCACGCCTCGGACGGCATCCTCATCAACGATGTCGACGGCCGATTCCTCGATGTGAACCAGAGCGCCTGCGCTCTCCTCGGCTATACGAAAGCCGAGCTGCTGACGATGAAACTCGCCGATTTCATCCCTGTCGATGACCTCGCGACCAACCCACCGCGCTTCAATACGCTGGCGCAAGGCGAGCAGGTCATGTTCACCCGCCGTGTCCTGCGCAAGTCGGCGCCGCCGCTTCATGTGGAGCTCAGCGTCAAACCGCTGCCGGACGGAACGGTTCAGACGCTCATGCGCGACATCACCGGGCGTCAGATCGCCGAGGAGCTGCTGCGAAACAGTGAAGAGCGGTTCCGGGCGCTGATCGAGAACTCATCGGACATCATCGCCGTCGTCGACGCGGCGGGGCGGGTGCTGTACGAAAGTCCGTCGGCGGAACGCATCCTCGGCTTCACGTCCGAGGAGTTGGTCGGCACCAGCGCATTCGACCGCATGCACCCCGACGATCGCCAGCGGGTGCGCGCGCTCTTCGTGGCAGGCCTGGCGGAGTCGAGGGCCATCGGCCGGATCGAGTATCGGACTCTTCACAAGGACGGTTCGTGGCGCTCGTGCGAAGCGATCGGGTTGAACATGCTGCAGGACCCGGCCGTGCGCGGCATCATCGTCACGGCGCGCGACGTGACCGAGAGAAAACTCATCGAGTCGGAGCTCGAGCGCGAGCGGCGCGTCAGCGGCCTCGGTCATCTCGCCGCGACCATCGCTCACGAGTTCAACAACGTGATGATGGGCATCCAGCCGTTCGCCGAAATCATCGCCAGGACGGCAGCGACGAACAAGGATCTCGTCACCGCTTCGCAGCACATCCAGACCTCGATCAAGCGCGGACGGCGGGTGACTCAGGAGATTCTGCGGTTCACGCGTCCGGTCGAGCCGATCCTGAACGAGATCGACGTCGCCGCGTGGCTGCAGGATTTGCGTCCCGAGCTGATGTCGTTGCTCGGCGATCAGCTACGTCTCGTGATCTCGGTCGCGCCGAACATCCGGATCCGGGGTGATGCCGGCCAGCTCACGCAAGTGCTCGCGAATCTGACGCTCAACGCTCGCGACGCGATGGCTTCACCGAATGGCACGCTAACGATTCGCGTCTCCGAAACCGCGCCGGGCTCGCGCTTCGCGTTTGGCGTCGTGCCGAATCCCGAGCAGTACGTTCACATCGCCGTAAGCGACACCGGTTCAGGCATTCCGGCCGAGGCGCTGCCACACATCTTCGATCCGCTGTTCACCACGAAACGGTCGGGAACGGGTCTCGGTCTCCCTGTGGCCCGGCAGATCGTCGAGAAACACGTCGGCCACGTCTTCGTCGAGAGCACGGCCGCAGCAGGCACAGCGTTCCACATTTTCCTGCCGCGCGCACAGAATCGGTTCGGTCAACTCGGCGCCGGCGTCGATGCGATCGCGGCCGCTGCAGCGCCCAACCGGCCGACGCGAATTCTCCTCGTCGAAGACGACGAGCTCGTGGCTGCCGGCACCGTAGCGGTCCTGAGCGCCAGCGGTTTCGACGTGAAGGTGGTCGGCACGGGCGCGGAGTGCATGCCCGCGATCGACGCATTCGATCCTGACGCGATCGTGCTCGATGTGGGACTGCCGGATGTGGACGGAATCGATCTGTACGGCGACATCGCTGCGAAATACGAGTCGCTGCCGGTCGTCTTCTCCACCGGTCACGGCGACAGCTCGCGCATCGGCGATCTCCTGCGCAAACCGACGCTGGCGTTCCTGCAGAAGCCGTACGACTGCAGCGTGTTGATCGAAATGCTCGAGAAAGTTACCGCGATCCCGACTCACGAACCGGTCAGGTAACGACAGTCCTGAAGTAGTCGATCGTCCGCTTCAGCCCCTGCGCGAGAGGCACGCGCGGCTCCCAGCCGAACAGCGCTTTCGCCTTGCTGATGTCCGGCCGCCGGATCTTGGGATCGTCTTCCGGCAACGGATGGAATTCGATCGGCGCGGTCGCGCCGGTGAGCCGTTTGATCTCCTGCGCGAACTGCAGCACGGTCATCTCGTTCGGATTGCCGATATTCACCGGCAGCGTCTCGTTGGACATGAGAAGTCGATAGATGCCGTCGACCAGATCGGATACGTAGCAGAACGAGCGTGTCTGCGAACCGTCGCCGAACACCGTCAGCGGCTCGCCGCGGAGGGCCTGCGAGATGAACGCCGGCACGACGCGCCCGTCGTTCACGCGCATCCGCTCGCCGTACGTGTTGAAGATCCGGACGATGCGCGTGTCCACTCCGTGAAAACGGTGATACGCCATCGTCATCGCCTCGGCGAACCGCTTCGCTTCGTCGTACACGCCGCGCGGTCCGACCGGGTTCACATTGCCCCAGTAATCCTCTTTCTGCGGATGCACCAGCGGATCGCCGTAGACCTCGGAGGTCGAGGCGATGAGGTAGCGCGCGCGCTTGTCCTTCGCGACGCCGAGCGTCTTGTGCGTGCCGAGCGAGCCGACCTTCAGCGTCTGGATCGGCTTCTCGAGGTAGTCGATCGGACTGGCAGGCGAGGCGAAGTGGAGAACGTAGTCGAGCGGACCGTCGACGTAGATGTAATTCGTGACGTCGTACTTGATGAATGTGAACCCATCGCGGCCGATGAGGTGGCTGACGTTCGCAGGCGAGCCGGTGATGAAGTTATCCATGCAGATGACTTCATGACCGCGATCGAGAAACAGCTCGCAGAGGTGCGAGCCGAGAAAGCCCGCACCGCCCGTGATGAGCGCACGACCCATGGACTAGGCGCGTCCCCGCTTCGTTGCGGCCGGCTCCTTCGCAAGCTCCCGCTCGACGACGCGGTCCGCGTCGATGCGGCCGACCGAGGTGTAGCGGAAGCCGAGCGCGCGGACGCGCGTGGGGTCGTAGACGTTCCGGAGGTCGATGAGCACCGGCGCGCGCATGCTCTTCTTGATGCGCTCGAGGTTCAGCGCGCGGAACTCGTTCCACTCCGTCGCGATCACGAGCGCATCGGCGCCCTGCGCGGTCTCGTACGCGTCAGCGCAGTACACGACATTCTCGAAGATCGACCGGCAGTTCTCCATCGCCTGCGGATCGTAGGCGCGAATCGAAGCGCCGCTCGCCTGGAGTCCTTTGATGATCGGAATCGTCGGAGAATCGCGCATGTCGTCGGTCTCGGGCTTGAAGGCGAGGCCGAGTATCGCGATCGACTTCCCGGACACGCTGCCGCCGAGCGCGCCGACGATCTTTGTGACCATGCGCTGTTTGATGTCGGCGTTGACGCGCAGAACGGCTTCCATGATCTGGAATTCGTAGCCGTACTTGCGCGAGATGTCGGCCATCGCTGACGTGTCCTTCGGGAAACAGGAGCCGCCGAATCCGGGGCCGGCCTGAAGGAACCTCGGACCGATGCGCGAATCGAGGCCCATGCCGCGCGCCACGTCCTGAACGTCGGCGCCGACCTTCTCGCAGACCTGCGCGATCTCGTTGACGAAGGTGATCTTCGTGGCGAGGAATCCGTTCGACGCGTACTTGATCAGCTCGGAGGACTCGACGTTCGTGACGACGAACGGAATCTCCAGCGAGTGCAGCGGCGCGTAGATCTCCTTCATCAGCTCGGCCGCCTCGGCGTCCGATGCGCCGATCACGACGCGATCGGGCCGCATGAAATCTTCGATCGCGGAGCCTTCGCGCAGGAACTCCGGATTCGACACGACCGAGCCGCGGTGGCCGGTTCCCTCTTCGGCGAGAATGCGCTCGATCAGACGGCCCGTGCCGATGGGAACCGTCGATTTCGTGATGACGAGCTTCGGCCCGTTCATGTGCCGGGCGATCGACCGCGCCACGTCTTCGACGTAACGCAGATCGGCCGAGCCGTCGGGCTGCGGCGGCGTTCCCACTGCGATGAAGATCGCCCGCCCCCGACGGATCGCTTCGGGAAGGTCGGTCGTAAAGCTGAGCCGGCCCTCGTTGACGTTCTTGCTGACGAGCTTGTCGAGGCCCGGCTCGTAAATCGGAATCTGCCCTCTGCGCAGGGCCTCGATTTTCTTGACGTCGATGTCGACGCAAATGACGTCGTTGCCGAAATCCGCGAGACCTGCACCGGTCACGAGGCCGACATAGCCTGTCCCAACGACTGCGATGTGCACTGGAAGCCCTCCCCCCAGAATAGTGGGAGGGCATCCTAGCAGATGGCCACGGCGCAGCGGCCGTTTCTAACTCACAGCCGCTAGTGCGGCTGCGTGGAAGTGGCGGCGTTTGTCGTCGTTGTGGACGGAGGCTGATCGACGGACTGCGTCGTCGTCGGAGGTACGACCGGCGGCGCGGGCGGCGTTGCCGGCGCGAGCGTCGTCTTCGGCCCCGGAGGCGCGGGCGCGGTCTGCTTCTGCTCGTCGTAGCGCTTCTCGATCCCGTTCTGCTGGCGGTTGCGAATCAGCCAGCGCAGCAGCTTCGACTCGTTGATTCCGATCAGGATGTCGTTGATCGATTCGTAGACGGACGGATCGGCGATCAGCTTGCCGGCTGTTCCCTGACCGCTGTTGATCTTCGCGACGGCGGTGTTGAGCTGCTGGAGCAGGCCGGTGAACTCGTTGAGCGACTGATCGCCGTACTGCTTGTCGGTCAAAAGCCGCGGCAGCAGCCCCTGGCCGTTCTGGAGCGTGGCGCTGAACGTCGCCAGGTTCGAGGATGCGAGGCGCAGATTCTCGACGAGCTCGAGGACGCGCTTCTTTCCCTCAGGATCGGTGAGCAGCGCCGGGAGCGTTCCCTGGCCGCTTTCGAAACTGTGCTGAATGTTCAGAGTGACTGCGTGCAGCGACGCGGCGGCTCCGGCGAGAGATGTGGTCAGCTCATCGCCGTATTTGTCGTCGTACACCAGCTTGCCCATGACTCCGCGGCCGCTCTCGACGTGCGTGAGGATGGCGTTGGTCTTGTTCAGCGTCGTCAGGAACGTGTCGGTGAGCCGCTGTTTCGTTTCGGGGGCACTCGTCAGTTCGCCGAGGAGACCTTCGCCGCGATCGACGCGTGAAAGAATGTTCTTCAGCGAATACGAGATCTGCACGAAGTTGTCGACGAGGTCCTCCCCCGAGGAGATGAGCTGATCGACGTTCGTCTGCTTCTGCGCGGGAATCGTCGAACCCGGCTCGAGCGCCTCGAAGCGCAGGCTCCCCGGCGTGATCTCGATGAAGGAGTCGCCGGTGAGCAGGCCGAGCTTCTTCATGCGCGCCCGCGAGTCGGCGCGAATGCGATCCGCGTACTTCCGGTCGACCATCAGCTGGATGCGGACATTGCGCAGCTTCGGATCGTGAGGAAGGAAGATGTCGTGGATCACCCCGATCGTCACCCCGGACATGCGAACCGGGTTGCCCTCGGCCAGTCCGCTGACGTTTTCGAGCTGCACGTTGTATTCGTTCTTGCGGGCGAAGATCTTCTGCTCCGAGCCGATGAAGAAGAGAAACGTCATCAGCACGATGAGCGCACCGGTCACGAGCAGTCCGACCCGCAGCGTCTTTTCTTTCCTGGTTGGCATATCAGTCCTGAGCTATTGCGTTGGTTGAGCGGCCACCACGGCCGAAGAGCGAAGGAACTCGCGAAGGATCGGATGGTCGGCGTCACGCGCCACTTCAATGGGGCCGACCCACTCGAAAACGCCGTTGTTGAGGAACGCGATACGGTCGCCGACGGAAAACGCCGACTGGATGTCGTGTGTGACGACGACCGAGGTCACGTTCAGCTTCGACTGCAGATCGATGATGAGCTCATTGATCTTCTGGGCCGTGATCGGATCGAGTCCGGTCGTCGGCTCATCGTAAAGAATCATCTTCGGATCGAGCACGATCGACCGCGCCAGTCCGACGCGCTTCCGCATTCCCCCCGACAAGTCCACCGGCATCAGTTCCTCGCTCGAGGGAAGATTCACGAGCTCGAGCCGGTCGCGCACCGCACGCGCGATCTCCTCTTCCGTCATATCCGTGTGCTCGCGAAGAGGGAAGGCGATGTTGTCGAACACGGTCATCGAGTCGAACAGCGCGCCGCCCTGGAAGAGCATCCCGAACTTTTTGCGCACGCGATACAGCTCCTCTTCCGGCAGATCTGTGATGTCCTCTTCCTCGACGATGACGCGGCCGTCGTCCGGCGCCTCGAGCCCGAGCATGTGCCGCAGCGTGACCGACTTTCCCGTTCCCGATCCGCCGAGGATCACCAGAACCTCGCCGCGGAAGACCTGCAGGTTTGCGCCGCGAAGCACTTGCTTGGCGCCGTAGGCTTTGTGCACGTCGCGAAATTCGACGAAGACGTCGCGCGGATGCTGGCGCCGGTCGGGCGTTTCGCGAGACTCGGCTCGGCGATCGAGAGTCAAAGTGTCAGTCATCAGAACGAGAGAAGAAACAGCTTAGTCAGAAAAAAATCCATGATCAAAACGGTGATCGCGCTGCTGACGACCGTCATCGTCGTGGCGCGGCCCACACCGTCGGCCCCGCCGGTCGTCTTCAGCCCGTTGTAGCAGGCGATCAGACCGGTGCTGAATCCGAAGAAAAACGTCTTGCCGATTCCTGAAGCCAGGTCGTTGTACTTGACCGTGGTGATGACGCTGCGCAGGTAGAAGTTCGCGCTGAGATGAAGAGTCGTCACGGCGATGAGCAACCCGCCCAGGATGCCGAGCGCGAAGGACACGATCGTGAGCAGCGGGAACATGAGCGTGGTGGCAAGGACGCGCGGCACCACGAGCTTGCGCACCGGATTGGTGGCCAGAGCACGCAGCGCGTCGATCTGCTCGGTAACGCGCATCGTTCCGATCTCCGCAGCCATGCCCGCCCCCACACGCCCGCCCACCATCAGCGACATCAGCACCGGCGCCAGCTCGCGAACGAGCGAGAGCGACACGACCTTGCCGATGAACAGCTTTCCGCCGAAGTCCGCGAGCGAGTACGCCGTCTGCAGCGCCAGCACCATGCCGATGAAGGCGGAAGTGATGACGACAATCGAGATCGAGCGAACGCCGACCTGGTCGAACTGAGCGATCACGAGCGGTCGCTCCAGCGGCGCGCGGAAGAGCTGCTGGATCGTCTGCACGGCGAGATCAGTGATGTCGCCGAGGTAATAGAGCGATTCCTCGAATCGCGTTCGGGTTCGGGCTAACAACATGGCTTAGACAGGCGTAACGGTTTCAGGGGTTTCCAAAAATCCGCCGGAGCAGCCTCTGGATCGCGCTTTCGCGACGGCGGTGCCGGGTGTCGCGGTTCTCCGCCGGCGCCTGCGTGTGCTCGTCGGCCGGCGGTCCTTCGGTGACCGATGACGGGAACGGGTTTTCCTGCCAGACGGGAGCCGGTTCTCCGAGGCCTGAGTGCAATGGGCAGACCGACATCGGCTCGGTTCCCGCGACGAAGATCTCGCGGCGGGTCGCGGGACAGTATGGCGTCGCGAGCATTCCCGATTCCGGATCGATCTCGCGCGAGACCACGTCGTCGGGGCGCTTCCACTCGACGTCAGGGACGAGTCCGGCTACCCGGTTCATGTGCGCGGTCCAGATCGGGACGCAGGCGTCGCCGCCGGCGAGCCGCACGCTGTGGCCGTCGTCGAACCCGATCCACACCAGCGAAAGAATGCGAGGCGAGTAGCCGATGAACCACGCGTCGCGATAGTTGCTCGTCGTCCCCGTCTTGCCGGCGAAGTCGCGGCTGAAGCCGAGCTGTCTCGCCTTCGCCGCCGTGCCGTAGTTGAACACGTCTTTGAGCATGTCGTCCATGACGTAGCAGACGCTGGCCGGGGCGACGCGCTTCATTTTCACTTCGCGGCTTTCGAGCACTTTTCCGTCGCGAGTGGCCACTGCGAGAATCGACACCGGCTCCGCCTTCACGCCCAGGTTCGCGAAGACCGAGTACGCGTACGCGATCTCGAGCGGAGTCACTTCGAACGAGCCGAGCGAGATGGACGGGTACGGCTCGAGATGGCTCTCCATGCCGATGCTCGCCGCTGTCTTGATGACGTTCGGCACGCCGGCGTTGATCGCGGCGCGGACCGCGGGGATGTTGTACGAGTGCGCGAGCGCATCGCGCACCGTGACCATGCCGTGGAACCGCAGGTCGTAATTCTGCGGACGCCACACTGCGTTGCCCGACTGCACGCTGATTGGCGAGTCGTCGAGGATCGTCGCCGGCGTGAAGGCCAGTTGCCCGCGCTGCGGATCCATCGCCGTCACGTACACGAACGGCTTGAAGAGCGATCCGGGCTGCCGCCTGGCCTGAATGGCGCGGTTGAACTGCGTCTTCGAGTAGTTGCGGCCGCCGACGAGCGCTTTCACGTACCCGGTGCCCGGCTGGATCGTCAGCATCACGCCTTCGAGCGGCGTGGCCGACGTTCGGATCGCCTTGTACTGCTTCGTCAAATTGGCGATGCCGCTGTCGAGCGCCTGCTCCGCGGAACGCTGCATGATCGTGTCGAGCGTCGTGAAGATGCGCAGGCCTTCGGTCTTCAGCTGCGTCTCCGGATAGGTCTCGCGCAACTGGCGCATCACGAGATCGACAAAAAACGGCGCGCTGCGCGACAGGCGCGGGAAGCGCGTGACCGACAGCGGTGACGCGACCGCGGTGTCGTACTCGGCCTGGCTGATCTTCCCCTGATCGAGCATGAGCTTCAGCACGGTGTCGCGGCGCGGCTTCGCGCGCTCGGGATATTTCAGCGGCGAGAGCACGTTCGGCGATCGGATCATGCCGGCGAGCGTGGCCGCTTCCGGAAGGCTCAGATACGTGACGTGCTTGCCGAAGTAGAGCTGCGACGCCTGCTCGACTCCGATGATCTGCACGGCGCCGTTCTGGCCGAGGTAGATCTCGTTGAGGTAGGTCTCGAGGATTTCCTCTTTGCTGTAGCGCGCTTCGAGCAGCAGCGCCATCAGCGCTTCGACGCCTTTACGCCGCCAACTCCGCTCGGGATTCAGATAGAGGTTCTTGACGAGCTGCTGCGTGAGAGTCGATCCGCCATGCGACCACGACCCGGAACGCAGGTCCGTTACCAGCGCGCCGAGGGTGCCGCGGATCGAGATGCCTTCGTGGTGGTAGAAGTTCTTGTCTTCCGTGGCGACGATCGCGTCGACGACGTTCTTCGGCACGGCTTTCAGCGAGACGGGCAGGCGGTCCTCCATCTCGTTGTCGAAGATCGACGTGATCAGCTCCGGCTCGAGGCGCACGCCGCGAAGCGTGACGTTGTCGCTCAAGCGCCGGATCGAGCGGACCTCCCAGCCGTCGAAGTCGACGGCAACAGGCGTCGCGCCGAACTCGACATCCGGATACTCGAAATTCTGCAGATAGATCTCGAGCGTCTTCCCGACGTAGCGGTACTCGCCCGGGGTCGAGACGCGCTGCCCGACCTCGTGGTAGCCGACATGGTTCAGCTTCGGCTCGAGCAGTGTGCGCGGATAGACGAGCCCGGGAACCAGCGGCGTCGCGTCGGAGTAGACACGGCTCGGAAGATCCCAGCGGCGGCTGGAATCGAATTTCTTCGTGATGACGGCGTACGTGTAGCCGACGAAGCCGATGAACGCGACGAAGACCACCATCACCAGAACGGCGATGCCAGCCGAGTGGCGCCAGAGGAAGTCCTTGATGCGCGAGCGTTTGGCCATGAAGCTCTCAGCTGTCAGCTGTCAGCTCTCAGGGTAACAAACAATAAAGGGCGGCCATTCGGCCGCCCTCCGAGAGCTGAGAGCTGAGAGCTTGGTGTCACATCGACGACATCGAATTCAGGAACTCAGCATTCGTCCGCGTCTTCTCGAGCTTCTCGACCAGGAGCTCCATCGACTCGACGGTCGACAGCGGCGAGAACACCTTGCGAAGCACCCAGATGCGATTGAGCTCGTTGCGATCGAGCAGCAGTTCTTCTTTGCGGGTGCCCGACTTGTTGATGTCGATCGCGGGGAAGACGCGCTTCTCCATCAGCTTGCGGTCGAGGTGCACTTCCATGTTGCCGGTGCCCTTGAACTCTTCGAAGATCACGTCGTCCATGCGCGAGCCGGTGTCGATCAGCGCCGTGGCGATGATCGTCAGCGAGCCGCCTTCCTCGACGTTGCGCGCCGCGCCGAAGAACCGCTTCGGGCGCTGCAGCGCGTTCGAGTCGACGCCGCCCGACAGGACCTTGCCCGACGGCGGCACGACGGTGTTGTACGCGCGCGCCAGTCGGGTGATCGAGTCGAGCAGGATGACCACGTCGCGCTTGTGCTCGACGAGGCGCTTGGCCTTCTCGATGACCATCTCCGCAACCTGCACGTGACGCGAGGCCGGCTCGTCGAACGTCGACGAGATCACTTCGCCCTTGACTGAGCGCTGCATGTCGGTGACTTCTTCCGGGCGCTCATCGATCAGCAGAACGATGAGCGTGATCTCCGGATGATTCGCGGTGACCGAATTCGCGATCGCCTGCAGCAGCATCGTCTTGCCGGTCTTCGGCGCTGCGACGATGAGCGCGCGCTGGCCCTTGCCGACCGGCGCGATCAGATCGAGAACCCGTGAAGAGATGTTGTTCGGAACCTCGAGCTTGACGCGCTGCTCCGGATAGAGCGGCGTCAGATTGTCGAAGAGGATCTTCTCGCGAGCGACATCGGGATGCTCGAAGTTGACCGCTTCGACTTTGATCAGCGCGAAGTAACGCTCGCCTTCTTTCGGCGGCCGGACCTGACCCGAGACGGTGTCGCCGGTACGCAGATCGAAACGGCGGATCTGCGAAGGCGAAACGTAGATGTCGTCGGGACCGGGGAGGTAGTTGTATTCGGGCGCGCGCAGGAATCCGAATCCGTCCGGCAGGCACTCCAGCACGCCTTCGGAAAAGATCAGGCCGGACCTCTCGGTCTGCGCCTGCAGGATCGAAAAGATCAGGTCCTGCTTGCGCATGCCGGAGGCGTTCTCCACGCCGTGCTCTTTCGCGAGCCGCGCGATATCCGGAAGCTTCATCTCCTTGAGCATGCGGATGTCGAGCGTGTCGGCCGACGTCTGCCTGCGCGGTGTGACGACTCCGGGTTCGGCCTCGGCTTCGACTTCGACTTCGGCTTCGGCCTCGGCTTCGGCTGCCGGCGGCTCGGCACCGTTGCCGTTCGTCGGCGCAGCTGCGGCCGTCTCCGCTTCGACAGGCGGCTCCTCTACCGCAGGAGCTGCCGGTACCGGAGGAGCGGCCGGCTCGGCGCTTCCGTTCGCGCCGCCATTCGGGTCGGCTTCAGCAGCAGCGGTCTTCTCCGCCTTCGTCTTGCGCGGCTTGCGCGCGGGCTTCTCTGCGGCGGGAGGTGCTTCGACCGGAGTGGCCGTCGTTTCGTTTTCGATTTCCTGTTCTGCCATATCGGTTTCCTTCAGAGACGCGCGAACATCTCGCGCCGGATTTCCTGGATTCCCTTCTTCGCAACCACCGACGAGGCGATCAGTGCGGACGGCTCGACTCCGAGCTCGTTCGCGATCGCCGCGCGCTGTTTGAGGAGTTGTTGATTCGAGAGTTTGTCGCTCTTGGTCAGGACGACCTTTTCGTCGATGCCGGCGCCGGAGGTCCAGTCGTGCATTTGAAGATCCTGCCCACCCGGCATCCGCCGCGCATCCAGCAGCAGGAACATGAGCCGGATCTCCTCGGAGCTGTCGAGGTAGCCGCGGACGAGCTCGCCCCACGACCGCATCACCGTCTTCGGCACCTTTGCGTATCCGTACCCGGGGAGATCGACGAGATAAAACCGATCGTTCACGAGGTAAAACTGAACGGCCTGCGTCTTCCCCGGCGTCTGGCTGACCCGGGCGACTGCTTTTCGGTTCACCACTGCGTTGATCAAGCTCGATTTCCCGACGTTGGAACGTCCGACGATCGCAAACTGCGGCCGTTTATCTCGCGGAAAGTCTTCGGGCCGATACGCCGCCCGATGAAAGGTGACTGACTTGATGTCCAATGAAATCAGGGCTTTGATGTAACTGTGGCCCGGAGAGTGGTGCCACTCGAATTGTTACGGTTACAGAAAAGCCGGTGTGGTTGCTAAGGGGTACTGCTCGAGGCTGTCTTGGTAACGGGCGAGATTGTGCAGAAATTGCGCCGAGGGGTCAAGTCGGAGGGCGGCTGAGCCGCCGCACTCCAGATCAATGAGTTACGGGTGGTTCGGCAATCGTCTTCACCGGCTCGGGCAGCTTCTCCTTCGCCGAAAGCGGGATGATCGTTCCGTCGAGGGCAACCGAGACGACTTCGTCCATGTTCTCGACGAGGTGAAACTCCATCTTCTCGCGGACGTCGGCCGGGATCTCTTCGAGGTCGCGCTCGTTGTCGGCCGGCAGGACGATTCGGGTGATGCCCGCGCGCACCGCCGCGAGGATCTTGTCCTTCACGCCGCCGACGGGCAGGACCTTGCCGCGCAGCGTGATCTCGCCGGTCATCGCGATGTCGCGGTGCACGGGGATCTTCGTGACTGCCGAGAGCAGCGCCGTGGCCATGGTGATTCCGGCTGACGGTCCGTCCTTCGGGATCGCTCCCTCCGGGACGTGGATATGGATGTCGAGATTGGCGTGGAAGTCGGGATCGAGCCCGAACAGCTCCGCACGCGAGCGCACGTACGACAACGCCGCGCGCGCGGACTCCTGCATGACGTCGCCGAGCTTGCCGGTCAGCGTCAGGTTGCCCTTCCCGCGCGACAACGCGACTTCGGTCGACAGGATCTCCCCGCCGACTTCCGTCCAGGCGAGGCCGGTGGCGAGACCGATCTCGCTCTTGTCGTGGATCTGCTGGGAGCGGAACTTCGCTTTGCCGAGGAGCTCGCGGACTTTATGGCGGTCGATGGCGAGCTGGTAGTCGGTGCCGTGCTGCAGGACCTGGCGCGCGACTTTGCGCAGAATCGATCCGACTTCGCGCTCGAGATTGCGGACGCCCGCCTCGCGCGTATACGAATTGATCAGCTCTTCGAGCGCCGAATCCTCGAACTTGATCTTCGCCTCTTCGAGTCCCTGCTCCTGCAGCTGCTTCGGCACGAGGAACTGCCGCCCGATGGCGAGCTTCTCCAGGTGCGTGTAGCCGGAGAGCGAGATGATCTCCATGCGATCTTTCAGCGGCGGCGGGATCGTGTGCACTACGTTCGCGGTGGCGATGAACATGACCTTCGAGAGGTCGTACTCGACATCGAGGTAGTGGTCGACGAACTGGTTGTTCTGCTCGGGGTCGAGCACTTCCAGCAGTGCCGCTGACGGGTCGCCGCGGAAATCCATCGACATCTTGTCGACTTCGTCGAGGAGGAACACCGGATTGACGGTGCCCGCCTTCTTCATCCGCTGAATGATCTGGCCGGGGAACGCGCCGATGTACGTCCGGCGGTGACCGCGGATCTCGGCCTCGTCGCGCACGCCGCCGAGTGACAGGCGAACGAACTTGCGGCCGGTGGCGCGGGCGATCGACTTCGCGAGCGAAGTCTTGCCGACACCGGGAGGTCCGACGAAGCAGAGGATCGTTCCCTTCGGCTGCTTCACGAGCTGACGAACCGCCAGGAACTCGAGGATGCGCTCTTTGATCTTCTCGAGGCCGTAGTGGTCCTCGTTGAGAATCTGCTCGGCGAGATCGATGTCCTTGATCTCTTTCGTCTGCTTCTTCCAGGGAACGGAGACGAGCCACTCGATGTAGTTGCGTGAGACCGTCGCTTCAGCCGACACACCGGGCCTTGCTTCGTGCCGCGTGAGCTCCTGCATGGCCTTCTCTTTGGTGTCCTTCGGCATGCCCGCCTCTTCGATCTTCTGGCGGAGCTCTTCGATCTCGTCGGAGCGGTCGTCCTTGCGGCCCAGCTCGTGGTGGATCGCCTTGATCTTCTCGTTGAGGTAGTACTCCTTCTGGGCGCGCTCCATCTGCTTCTTGACCTTGGAGTTGATGCGCTTGTCGATGTTGATCTTTTCGATCTCGATCTCGAGGAAGTCCTGCAGCTTCTGCAGGCGCTCGTACGGGGAAGGAGTCTCGAGAAGCTGCTGCTTCTCGGCGGTGGTGATGAGGAGGTGCGACGCGAGCGTGTCGGCGAACTTGTCCGGCTCGTCGAGCTTCAGCGTCGACATCACGCCTTCGAACGCGAGGTGGTGCGACATCTTCGCGTATTGTTCGAAGATCTCCACCAGCTTCTGCATGTACTGCGAGACTTCCGGCGTCAGCGGGTACTGCGTATTGATCTCGCGCGCGTCGACGGTGATGAATCCGTTCGACTCCTGCGAGGTGACGATCTCGGCCCGGCTGAGCCCTTCGACCATCACCTTCACGTTCTGATTCGGGAGCTTCAGATTCTGGACGACCGTGGCGATGACGCCGACGTGGTAGATCTCGTCCATCGCCGGGTCGTCGATTTTCGGGTCACGCTGGGTGGCGAGGAAGATCCGCTTGTCCGCCGTCGCGAGCGTCGCTTCGAGGGCGAGGATCGACGCCTTCCTGCCGACGACGAACGGCGCCATCATCGACGGGAAGACGACCATGTCGCGCAGGGGCACGAGCGGCAGGTTCATGAGGGTTTCGTCTGACATGTGTGTGGTTGATCTCTACCAGTTGTAACAGCGGCGAATTCCCGTGCTCAATAGTTTACGCTGAGCGAAGCGAAGCGTCTCACCGCGAAAATACACGCAACGTGTAGAGCGCGTTGGCACCGGAGATCCTTCGCTTCGCTCAGGATAAACTCGAAGTAACCGAACTAACCGGCTTTGCGGTAGAGCGTGATGGGCTGGCTGCGGTTCTCCACGACCTCACGGGTGATGACGCACTCGCTGATCGCATCCTGCGACGGGATCGTGTACATGATCTCGAGCATCAGCTCTTCGATGATGATCTTCAGCCCGCGCGCGCCGACGTTCCGCTTGAGCGCTTCCCCGGCGATGGCCTCGAGCGCGTCGTCGGTGAACTTCAGCGTCACGTTCTCGAAGCCCATGATCGTCTGGTACTGACGCACCAAAGAGTTCTTCGGTTCGCGAAGGATCTCGATCAATGCACCCTTGTCGAGCTCGTTGAGTGTCGCCACCACGGGCAGGCGTCCCACGAACTCCGGGATGAGTCCGAACTTGATGAGATCCTCGGGGTGCACCTGGGCGAGGAGCTCGCCGGTCTTGCGATCGCGCTTCGAGGCGATCTTGGCGCCGAAGCCCATCGTCTTTTCCGACAGCCGCCGCTCGATGACCTGGTCGAGACCGACGAACGCGCCGCCGCAGATGAAGAGGATGTTCGTCGTGTCGATCTGGATGAATTCCTGGTGCGGGTGCTTCCGACCGCCCTGCGGCGGAACGTTGGCGACCGTTCCTTCGAGGATCTTCAGCAGCGCCTGCTGCACGCCTTCGCCCGAGACATCGCGCGTGATTGACGGGTTGTCGCCCTTACGGCAGATCTTGTCGACCTCGTCGATGTAGACGATGCCGCGCTGCGTCTTCTCTTTGTCGTTGCCGGCCGCCTGATACAGCTTGAGGATGATGTTCTCGACGTCCTCACCGACGTAACCGGCCTCGGTCAGCGTCGTGGCGTCGACGATCGTGAAGGGCACCGACAGCATGCGAGCGAGCGTTTGCGCGAGCAGCGTCTTGCCCGTTCCGGTCGGACCGATCAGCAGGATGTTCGACTTCTGCAGCTCGACATCCTGCCGCGTGTTCCGCTGGTGGTAGTCGATCCGCTTGTAGTGGTTGTAGACGGCGACGGCGAGCTTCTTCTTGGCGCGCTCCTGGCCGATGACGTAGAGGTCGAGGAACTCCTTGATCTCTTTCGGCTTCGGCAGGGTGCCGGAGCCTTCCATCGTCCCAGGCTCGTCCTTCCGGTCCTCGGCGATGATATCCAGGCAGATGTCGACGCACTCGTCGCAAATGTAGACGGTGGGACCGGCGATCAGCTTCTTGACGTCGCGCTGACTCTTGTTGCAGAAGCTACAACGCAGAACGTCGCCGCTGTTGCCCTTTTTCGACATGACCTGACTGGATCCTCCGGAGAATTCTCGCTCAACTCAACTGAACCGGCAACTCGGGCATTCCCCCGCCGGAGCCCGCGCGGGGACGGCATAACTATAGTGGTCTGTGACAGGATTCCTGCTGCCCGTTCGATCAGGACGCGGCTCAGGAGGGCTGTTCTTCGCGACGCAGTTCGCCGCGCGGTTCGTCAGCGCGTGGCGTGAAGCGAATCGCCGGCAGGAGCTAGTCGCGCTTCGAGATCACCTGGTCGACGATTCCGTATTCGACGGCGTCGACCGCCTGGAGGATGTAGTCGCGATCCGTGTCGCGCGCGATCTTCTCGACACTCTGACCGGTGTGATGCGCGAGGATCTCATTCAGCCGATGGCGCTGCCGCAGGATGTCCTTCGCGTGAATGTCGATGTCGGTGGCCTGGCCGCCGAGTCCCTGCATCCATGGCTGATGGATGAGCACGCGCGAGTTCGGCAGGCAATAGCGCTTGGTCTTGTTGCCCGACGCGAGGAGAACGGCGGCCATCGAAGCAGCCTGGCCGATGCAGATCGTAGCGATGTCGGGTTTGACGTACTGCATCGTGTCGTAGATTGCGAGACCGGCCGTGATCGAGCCGCCCGGCGAGTTGATGTAGATGGAGATGTCCTTCTCCGGGTTCTCGGCCTCGAGGAAGAGCATCTGCGCGATGATCAGGTTCGAGACGGTGTCGTCGATCGGCTGACCCAGGAAGATGACGTTGTCTTTGAGGAGGCGCGAGTAAATGTCGTAGGCCCGCTCGCCGCGCGACGTCTGCTCGACGACCATCGGTATTAACACCATTGGATCAGTCTCCTTCACTGGCCGCGAGTCTATCGCGTATCCGCCTCGATGAACCTGCCCGGATGGTGAGGCGTGCCGGCCGTCACGCCGCCTTTGGTTTTGCCTCACGAATCAGCATGTCGATCGCTTTTTCCTGCGCGAGCGACACGCGGAGCGCTTCGTAGCCGCCGTCGTGCTTGAGGTGGTGCTTCACGTCGGCGAATTCGCGGCCCTGCTCGGTCGAGGCGCGGCGGATCTCGGCGTCGACTTCGACGTCGCTCACCGTAATTCCTTCCTTCCGCGCGACGGCCTCGAGAATCAGGCTCCGCTTCACGCGCTTGATCGCCTCCGGACGGAAGTCCTCGCCGATGCGGCGCCAGTCGAGATCCGCCTTTTCGAGGTCGATTCCCTGCGACGCGAGATACCGCGCGTAATTCTGCAGCGAGCGTCCGATCTCCTCCTCGACGAGCGTGTCCGGCACGTCGAAATGATGGTGCTCGACGAGGTACTCGCCGATCTGATCGCGCTTCCCGCGGAAGACCTCGAGATCGCGGTGGCGGCGGATGTCGTTGGAGATCGCTTCCCGCATCTGCGCGACGGTTTCCCATCCGCCCACGCTCTTCGCGAATTCATCGTTGATCTCGGGCTTCTCCTGAATACGGATCTCCTTGACCGTCACGTCGTGCCGCACGTTCTTGCCCCGGAACTCCTCGGTCGTCGCGTCTTCGGGATAGTCCTTGGTCACCGTGGCCGTATCGCCCGGCATCTTGCCGCGCAGCGCCTCGTGAAGCTCCGGCAGCGGCGTCTCTTCGCCGATCTTGAAGTGGCCGGTCTTCGGCTCCGGGTTGATTCCTTCGCCGGTCGAGGCAATGTCGATCAGCGCGATGTCGCCGTCTTCGAGACCGCGGTCGGTGATCGGGCGATACGCGCTGGCCTGCTCGCGCAGACGCTCGATCATGTTGTCGACGTCGGCGTCGGTGACCTCGACCTTCGGCTCGTCGACTTCGATGCCGCGGTATTCGGCGAGCTCGAACTGCGGCTTGACCTCGAAGTTGGCCTTGAACTTCACCGGCGCGCCTTCGACGTACGCATCGACGTGCTCGAGCTCGGGATCGCCGACCGGCTCGACGCCTTTGTCCTTGATCGCCTCACGAAAGCTCAGCGGCAGCAGCCGGCTGATCACTTCTTCCTGAATCTCTTTCGCGAACCGCGATCGGATCACGTTCGCCGGAATCTTGCCGGGACGGAAACCGGGCAGCTTCGCGTGACGGCTGAATTCGTTCGTCACGCGCTCCGCTTCGTTCGAGACGCGGTCTGCCGGGATCTCGACCTCGACCGATTTCTTGATCGCCGAGATGTCTTCGTAATTCAAAAGCGTGGTCATTGGCCTGCCTTCTGCGTTTCTGATGGTGCGAAAGGCGGGACTCGAACCCGCACGGCTTTGGGCCACTGGATCCTAAGTCCAGCGCGTCTGCCAATTCCGCCACTTTCGCTAAAAACAGTTGTCGGTTGTCAGTTGTCCGCCGTCAGGCTACAGCCTGCACCGTTCACCGACAACCGACAACCGACACGTATTCTGGTGCCCCCGCCAGGACTCGAACCTGGAACCAATGGATTAAGAGTCCACTGCTCTACCAATTGAGCTACGGAGGCGAGGCGGCGCGGATTCTAGGAGGCGACAGTCGCGCCGTCAAGGCGCGCGGCTTCCAGTCCGTCGTACAACAAACGCTCACCCCGTCGCAGGTAATCCCACGACGAATAAAGCGTTACGAGTAGCGCAACGCGAAACAGGAGGTGCGCGAGCCAGAGCAGTTGCGGCACGAACGAGTTCACGCCGATCACTGTGCCGAGGGTGAAGGCTTGCAGGACGGTGGAGGCTTTTCCGGCGACGGAGGGAGGAAATCGCTTCACGTGAACGCGGGTATAGAGGAGGTACGCGACGAGGATGATGGAGAAGTCGCGGATGAACACGACAAACGTGAGCCATCCCGGGATCCGCAGGAGCGGCCGGTTGCTCAACGTGTAGAAGAGATACCCGGAAATCATCATCGTCTTGTCCGCAGCCGGATCGAAGATCGCGCCGATGCGCGACTTCTGATTGAACCGGCGGGCGATCATGCCGTCGAGGATGTCCGTGGCCGCTGCGGAGACGAACAGCACGAACGCGAGCGTGAAGTGCTCCCTGATCGACGCGGCGATGAACACCGGAACCAGCAGGAGGCGAAGCAGCGTCAGAATGTTGGGGACGGTCAGCACGTCAGATCAGAAAGCTCTTACTCCGCGGCCCTGAACTGATCGAGCGCCGTCTTGGAGAGGTAGACCGTCTTGCCCTCAGAGAGCAGCAGGTTCTGGCGCATCAGCTCGTGGATCAGGCGCGAGACCGTTTCACGCGAAGTGCCGATCGTGTTCGCGATCGCCTGGTGCGTCGGGCGCGTCACGGCCACGTAGCCGTTCTCGAGCAGCTTCCCCTGCTGCTGCGCGAGATCGAGGAGGAACCGTGCCAGGCGGCCGTAGACGTCCATGGTCGCCAGCGACTCGATCCGGCCCGACATCCTGCGCACCCGGCGCGACAGCTCCGCCAGGATCTTTCTCGTGATCGAGAAGTTGTCCGCGAGGATCTGCAGAAAGTCGGTCCGCCAGATCGTCAGCACTTCCAGCGGCTCGGTGGCGACGACCGTCGCCGACCGCGGCTCATCATCGAGCAGCGCCATCTCCCCGAAGAAATCGCCCGGCCCCATCATCGAGAGGATGATCTCCTTCCCCTCCGGCGAGATCATCGTGATCTTCACCTTGCCTTCGCGAATGACGCAGAAGACGTCGCCGCTCTCGTCGGCGTGGAAGATCACGTCGTCTTTCGCATACCGGCGAGTCTTGGCAACTCCCGCAATCGCGGCGAGCTCCTGGTCGTCGAGCTCCGCGAAGATCGAAAGCTTTTTGAAGAGTGCAGGCTGCATCGTCAGGCGATTCTAGCAATTGTAGGCGT
Source organism: Thermoanaerobaculia bacterium (assembly GCA_036390755.1). Taxonomy (GTDB): domain Bacteria; phylum Acidobacteriota; class Thermoanaerobaculia; order Gp7-AA8; family Gp7-AA8; genus DASVHS01. The sequence continues at coordinate 14,078 of DASWBH010000391.1, read as the reverse complement.
GATGGTGGCCGGTGTAGCTTTGGCTGCAACGTAGCGATGAAACGGATCATCCCGATTTCTTCCGGCAAAGGCGGGGTCGGAAAGACCACGTTTGCGGTCAATTTCGCGCTGGCGTTGTCGCGTCACGGCCGAACCATCCTCGTCGACTTAGACACGGGCACCTCGGCCATCCGGAACGCAATTGACGTCCCGATTGAAAAAGACCTGTATCACTTCTTCCGCCGCGGCGAGCCGCTGTCGGACTGTTTGACGATGCTCGACGACCGGCTGGACCCGCAGCGGCAGTACCGCAACTTTGCGTTCGTGGCCGGGCCGCTTCACCTCATCGAGGAGATCACGAACTTCGGCCTGGCGCACAAAGAACGCCTCATCAAGGCGATCAACTCGCTCGAAGCCGACATCGTCATCCTCGACATGCGCGCCGGCCTCGACGCGAGCGTCATCGATTTCCTGCCGTTCTCGAACTCCGGCATCCTCATCTTCACGCCTCAACTGCCGAGCGCCACCCTCGCCGCGTCCGACATCGTGAAGGCGATCCTCTTTCGCAAGCTGCGCCTGATCTTCAGCCGCGAGTCGCCGTTCTTCGAGACGGCCGGCGGCGGGATCGACTTCTTCCGCCTCGCGAACGATCTGATCGACAAAGTCGAAGACGTCTACGATTCGTCCGTACCGAACCTCGACGCGTTCGTGACCGACCTCCTCCACAACCTCGGCAGCGAACATCCGATCACGCGCGCGGTGCAGAAGACCGTCGACGAGTTCCGCGTGCACTACGTCCTGAATCTCTTCAACGGTGTCGAGGATTCGTTCAACACCGCTGTGAAGCCGTTCATCGACAACCTCACCCGCAACGTCTCCGCCCACGTCGGCATCGCGAACCTCGGCTGGATCACGAAGAGCGACGCGATCCATCGCGCGAACTGCAATCGCATCCCGGCGCTGCTCATGCCGGACGAGAAGCCGAAGAAGACGGACCGGATCGCCAAAGAGCTCGAGGACCTGCGTACGATGGCGATCGGGCTCGAGCCGCCGCGGAAGAAGCGCGCGACGGCGACGGCTCCGTTCATCGAGCCCGAAGATCATCTGTCGCGGCAGCTCAACGTGCTGAAAACGATGTTCGAGCAGAAGAAGAATGATGACTATTACGCGAATTTCGATTACATCTCGCAGCGAGCGCTCTTCACGATGAAGACGCGCCGGCCGAGCGAGTTCGGCGACACACGAATCTACACGCCGAAGGAAATGCTGGCCACGTTGTTCGCCAAAACGACTTAATGCGGATCGCGGTTCAAAGAGGGAATCGATGAGGAAATTAGTCGTCGTCGTCGCGTTCGCAGCAACCATCACGGCATCAGATGCGCCCGATCTGACGATGCAGACGCGTATCCGCGAAGAGGGACTGCGCCACTCGAAGGTCATGGAAATCGCGTCGGGATTGATGGACGGTGTCGGCGCGCGGCTGACCGGCTCGCCCAACATGAAACGCGCGAATGAATGGACGCGCGACAAACTCACGGAGTTCGGGCTTTCGAACGCGCACCTGGAGAGCTGGGGTCCGTTCGGCCGCGGCTGGAGCTGGGAGTCGTGCGTCGTGCGCATGACCGCGCCCGACGCGGTCGAGATCTACGCGATTCCGAACGCATGGTCGCCCGGCACGAACGGTCCGGTGCGCGGCAAGCCGGTGAAGGTGAAGCTCGACACGAGCGACGACCTGCAGAAACAGAAGGGGAAGCTCGCGGGCAGGATCCTGATGAGACCCGACACGACGCCGCCGCGAACACATGAAGTTCCCGATCTGAAGCGCTACGACGAGAAGCAGCTCGCCGACGTCGAGCAGTACGACATCGCACCGCGATCGCGATTCACACCTGAAGAGATCGCGCGGCGCCGCCGCTTCCGCCGCGAGCTCGCGCAGTTCCTTCAGGACGAGAAAGTCGCGGCCGTGATCGAAGAGGGACGCGGCGACTTCGGCACGATGATCGTGCAGTCGTCCGGATCGCAAAAACCCGAGGAGCCGCAGGGCGTGCCGACGGTGACGATGGAGTCGGAGCACTTCGGCCGCATCGCGCGTCTGCTCGACGCGAACAGAGACGTCGAGATCGAGGTCGACTTCAAGACGACGTTCTACGACCAGGATCTCAGCGCGTACAACACGATTGCGGAGATCCCCGGCACCGACAAACGCGGCGAAGTTGTGATGCTCGGCGGGCATCTCGACTCATGGCACTCCGGCACCGGAGCCACCGACAACGGCGCAGGTGTCGCCGCAACGATGGAAGCCGTGCGCATTCTCAAAGCGATCGGAATCGCGCCTCGCCGAACGATCCGCATCGCCCTCTGGAGCGGCGAGGAGCAGGGCCTCCTCGGCTCGAAGGCGTACGTCGCGCAGCACTTCGGCGGCCGTGCGGACCCGAAGGATCCCGCGCAGCGCGATCTGCCGTTGTCGCTGCGCACGGAGAAAACGCCTCTGGAGATCAAACCCGACCACGCGAAGCTGTCGGCGTATTTCAACCTCGACAACGGCACGGGGCGGATTCGCGGCATCTACGCGCAGGGCAACGTCGCCGCGCGTCCGATCTTCGAATCCTGGGTTGATCCTCTCAAGGACCTGGGCGTCACGACAGTCACGCTGCGCAACACCGGCAGCACGGACCACGTGTCATTCGACGACGTCGGCCTTCCCGGTTTTCAGTTCATCCAGGACCAGATCGAGTACGACACGCGCACGCATCACACGAACGCGGACACGTACGAGCGGCTGCAGAAGGAGGATCTGATGCAGGCCGCGACGGTGATCGCGACGTTCGTGTGGGAAGCGGCGAACCGGCCGGAGATGATGCCTCGCAAGCCGCTGCCGAAATGACGCGCCCTCACCCGGCGCTTCGCGCCACCCTCCCCCGCCCGCGGGAGAGGGTACATTCGAGAAACGTCCGAAACACCACGCCCGCAATCGTGAGCGTGTCCTTCAGCGGCTTGTAGTGACTCGTCGACAGGCCGTCGACGAATCCGAGGTCGATGGGCGTGGTGAGGACTTTGAAGCCGCCCCGGCCGGCGCGCACGATCACTTCGCTCTCCATCGCGAACCCGTTCGAGCGGAGCTTCACGCTCCGCAGCAGCGGGGTTGAGTAGAACCGATAACCGCTCTGTGCGTCGGTCACGTTGGTGCCCGATGCGAACGCGATCGTCCACGCCGAAAACTCGTTCGCGATGCGGCGGCGCGGCAGCATCTGTCCGAACAGATGCGCGCGGCCGCCGATGATCAGATCGCCGCGCGTCTCTCCGTGACAGGCGAGGAACTTCGGGATCTCGCGCGGCAGATGCTGACCGTCCGCGTCGAGCGTGATGACGCCGTCGAGTCCCTGCTCGCAGGCCCAGCGGAATCCCGTCTTCAGCGCCGCGCCCTTCCCGCGATTCACCTCGTGCTTCAACACAGTTGCGCCGGCGCGCGCCGCAACATCGGCCGTTCCGTCGACCGAGCCATCGTCGATCACCGCAACCGTCGGGATCTGTTCGAGCGCACCGCGAAGGACCGGCTCGAGCGTGCGCGCCGCATTGAACGCCGGAATCAGCACCGCGACTCTCACTTGCTCTCCCGCGACAGGACCATGCTGACGATTCCGCCGCCCGCCGAAATCGAGTTCACCAGGATGTTGTCGAGCGCGATGCCGCGGCTCTCGGGAATCGGCTCAAAGCGCATCTCATCATCGGCGCGCTCAAATCCCGCGGATGCGTGCAGCGTCTGATCCGACATCGCGAGGACCGCTGCCGCAACCTGCAACGCTCCGCCGGCCGCGTATTCGCCGAAGTAGCCTTTCGTCGCGACGACCGGCGGCACCGGCGCGAACAGCGACTGGATCGCGAGGTATTCGAGCCGGTCCGCGCGCTGGCTGCTATTCGCCGACGCGTAAATCGCATCGACCATCGACGGCTCGATTCCGGCATCATCGATGGCCGCGCGCATCGCGCGAACGACGGCATTGTGGTCGCTACCCCAGTCGGAGATCGACGCTGTCGTGTCGCGCGACATCCCGAACCCGGAGATATACGCGTACGGCTCGTGCGCCGGGGAGGATTCCAGCGTGAACGCCGCCGCCCCTTCGCCGAGGACCAGACCGTTGCGGCGGCGGTCGAAGGGGCGCGAGCGCTCGTCGACGGCTCCGTTTGAATGCGCGAGCGCACCGATGCGATCGAGGACGCTGAAGATCATCTCGTTCACTTCTTCGACTCCGCCGAAGAGCGCGGCACGGACTGTACCCTTCACGAGCTGCGCCGACGCGTACATCGCGGCCGCGAGCGCCGACGATTCGCGCTGCGTGACGGTCACGTTGAAGCCGCGCAGGCCGTGCTCGATAGCGATGTGGCTGCCGGGCGCGTTCGCGACCGACTCGGCGAAGAGCTGCGGCGGCGCCAGCGCGGCGCCTTTCTCCACGTACTCGCGCATGTAGTCGACCGAAGTCTGCACCGGACCGAACGCGGTGCCGATCGCGACGCCGGTATTGGCGCCCGGCGGGTCGCCTCCGCGATCGTCGAGGGCCAGCTTCACCGCCGATACCGCGAATCGCGACAGCGCATTCATCCGGCGCATTTTCATGGGCGGGATGAAGTCGCGCGGATTGAAATTGCGGACGAGAGCAGCGCGGTGCGCGGACAGGCCCGCCGTGTCGAATCGATCGACGTCGCCGATGGCGCTCTCGCCGCTGCGCAACAGCGAGCGGAACGCATCGACACCGATCGCGCCCGGTGCGATGACGCCGATCCCGGTGATGGCGATGTGAGACATAGTTGTCGGTTATCGGTTAGCGGTTATCGGGGCGATGCGTTGCCGTGACAACCGACGACGAATCTATACGCGCCTGAACATCAGCGACACATTACTTCCGCCGAAGCCGAATGTGTTCGACAGCGCGGAGTTGAGCAGCATCGGCCGCGGCTCGTGCGGGATGTAGTCGAGCGTGCAGTCGGGCGCGGCGGAGCCCAGGCGCAGCGTCGGCGGCGCAGTCTGATGGATCACCGACAGCACCGTCACGACTGCCTCGATTCCGCCGGCGGCGCCGAGGGTGTGGCCGAAGAAGGATTTGCTCGAGGAGACAGGAACGGTTTCGCCGATCGCGGAAATGATCGCTCTCGTTTCCGCCGAGTCGTTGAGCAGCGTGCCCGTGCCGTGCGCATTCACATAGTCAACGCGCTCCGCTCCGCTTTCCGCGAGCGCTCCGCGCATCGCCGACTCCGCGCCACGGCCGTCTTCGGCCGGCGCAGTCGGATGATGCGCGTCGCACGACGCGCCGTAGCCGCAGAACTCGGCCAGGATCTTCGCGCCGCGCGCGACCGCGTCATCCCAGCGCTCGAGGACGAGGTACGCCGCACCTTCGCCGAGCGTGATTCCCTTGCGTTCCGCGCCGAACGGCGAGCACGGCTGCGGATCGACAGCCTGCAGCACGTTGAAGCCGCTGTACGTCAATCGGCAGAGCGCGTCGCTGCCGCCGGCAATGGCCACGTCGGCGTGCCGCGAACGCAGATAGTCGGCGGCCATTCCGATCGCCGCACCGGCGGAAGCGCACGCAGTCGCGTTCGAGATCACGCCGCCGCCGACCTTCAGCGCTCGTGCAACAGCGTCGGAAGGGGCCGACGTCGGCTGCTGCAGAACGCGAGACGCGGGCGCGCGCCTGCGGCCGACGACGATGCGCTCGAAGAAATAGCCCTCGCCTTCGAGCAGTCCGCCGGTCGAGGTTCCGGTCGACACGATCGCCCGATCGAGCGGCAGAGGTTGTCCGCCGTCGTTCGCCTGCTGCACCGCTTCACGCGCAGCGACGACCGCGAGCAGATCGCTCCGCGACATCCGCTTCGCCTCGCGCCCGCCGATCAACGCCATCGCCTCGACATCCCCCGACACCTCGGCCGCGATGTCGGTCGGGAACGTCTCGCCGGGAAAGCGCGTCAGCTTGCCGATACCTGCGCGCGCGTCGACGATCGACCGCCACACCTCGTCACTGTTCCGGCCGATCGAGCAGATGATGCCCACGCCGGTCACGGCGATTCGCGTGTTCAGATCAGGTTTGCGCATCAGGAGACGCGAGATAAAACCGGCCTCGGCCGACTTCTACTCCATCGATCGACGCTGTTCCGCTGAACCGGAAGATACGCCCGAAATCGGCGTCGCGGGTCACCTTGATCACGACGACGTCACCCGTTTCGATCGCGCGCGCGACTTCGCAGGAGTCGATCCCGCTAATGAAGCCCTGCCCCTCGAAGACCATTCCGCCGGCGAATTGCGCCATCGCTTCGACGAGCATGATTTCGGGAGTGGCGACGTCGTTCGCGGTCCAGAGAAACTTGCCCTCAATCGACTTCTCGTCGCGCCGAACAACCGATGACGCAGCACGAAAAGGGATTTGATGCGGGAGAGAGGCCAGCCAACTCATCCGCGCTCTGCGCTCCGTCCTCTGCGCTCTGCAGTTACGCTTGCGGCTGTTCCTGCGCGAGCTTCTGCTCGACGTAGCTCGCCAGCGTGTTGATCGACCGGAACGAGTCGCGCGCGCTCTTCTCGTTCTTCACGTTGATGCCGAATTCGCTCTCCAGCATCACGACGATCTCGAGCGCGTCGATCGAGTCGAGGCCGAGTCCGCCACCGAACAGCGGCTCGTCGTCCGGAATGTCATCCGGACTCATGTCTTCGAACTTCAGCCGCTCGATGAGCAGCTCCTTCAGCTTCCGTCTCAGGTCAGTCGTCATCTCTCGTTCCATTTTCACACAGAAGCGGCCGCGGGCAGCGAATCCCACGGGATCGGCGGCGCGATGACCCGCCGGCGGCGCTGGATCGCGACGAGAGCGAAGAAGAGCGCGAGCCTCAGCCGGTCGCGTCTGCTGCCGAACACGTTTCCGGCGAGGACGCCGACGATCGGACGCATCAGCCCGAAACGCGGACTCGGCTGCAGGAACACTTCGAGGAACTCGCGCCGGTAGAAGTGCGAGATGAAGCGGAAGTACCTCGACATCGCGCTCGTCACGTCGCGCTCATACCGTTTCAGCAGACGCATGTTCCCGGTGCGCAGAAGCGAGTCGATCGCCACGGCACCGATGTCAGCCGACTTCATCGCGATGAACACGCCGGTGGAAAAGATCGGATCGAGAAACCCGGCCGCGTCGCCGATGAGCGCGAAATTCTCCCCGACGATGCGCTTCATCCGGTACGAGAAATCGCGGCGCGCGTAGACCTGCGTCGTTCGCTCGGCGTTGCGCATTCGCTCGGCGACCCAGGGCGTCGCCTCGATCGTCCGCGTCAGCAGTTCCTCCGGCGTCAAGCCGCAGTTCTTGACGTGCTCGCGATCCACGACGATCCCGACGCTCATCAGCTCCTGATTCACGGGGATCATCCAGAACCACGCGTCCTGCAAGACGACGATGACGGTATTGCCGGCGTCGCGTCCTTCGGCCCGTGGAACGCCGCGATAGTGCGCAAAGAACGCGACTTTCTTCAGCGATGCGACGTCGGCCTTCTCGCCGACGCGGCTGCCGAGGACGGCGCCGTGGCCGCTGGCGTCGATGACGAAGCGGGCTTCGTGGCGCGCACCGGTGCTCGTCTCCACGATCGCGCCAGTGCGGTCCGAGAGGTCGACCGACGTGACGCCGCACTGCTCGCGAACTTCGACGCCGGAAGATTCGGCATTGCGCAGCAGCAGTTGATCGAAGTCGGCGCGCTTCACCTGGAACGAGCGGTGGTACTGCTCGTCGAGGTTGCGATCGAACCGGAACGACGCGCCGACTTTGCCGTCGCCGGTCACGAAGTACGCGCCGTATTTCGGAAAGAAGTCGCCGCGCTCGAGCTTTTCGGTTACGCCGAGCCGGTCGAAGAGATCGTTGTTGTACGGCAGAAGGGACTCGCCGATCTGGAAGCGGGGGAACTTCTCGCGCTCGAGCAGAAGAACCGAGTAGCCCCGGCGCGCCAGCAGCGTTGCGGCAGTCGAGCCCGCCGGCCCGCCGCCGATGACGATGATGTCGTGCATCTCAACCCGCCGAACAGATTCGGATTTTCGCCGCATTCCTGAGCGTTAGGTTATTCTCGCGGCTGCTTCATGCACGAGCAATTTCTCTCTCTGGCCGAGGAGTCGCGGGACGCGCCGGCATTGATCGACGGACCCACGGGCCGCGTGACGACACGCGCCGGGTTGCGCGACCGTGCACGCACGCTGGCCGGAGAGCTGGCCGCCGCCGGGCTGAAAGGCGGCGACCTCGTGGCGATCCAGCTGCCGAACTCGGTCGACTTCCTCGCAGCGTGGCTCGCCACGCTCGATCTGCGCCTCGTCCTGGTGCCTGTCGATCGCGACGCGCCGGAGAACGAAGTCGCCGCGATCCTCTCGCAGTTCGGGATCAAAGGACTCGTGTACCGGTCCGATCGATCATCACGATCGGTCGCGATCACGACGCGCACGGTGACGAAGCGGCCGCCCCTGCCGGACGACGCGCGTCTCGTGAAACTGACGTCCGGATCGACCGGCAAGCCCAAAGGAATCGTCGCGAGCGAAGCGAATCTCATTGCCGACTGCAACAACATCTGCTCGGCCATGCAGATCGCTCCATCCGACATCAACCTCGGCGCGATTCCTTTCTCGCACTCTTACGGCTTCTCCAATCTCTTGACGCCGCTCGTGATGCAGGGAACGGCCGTCGTGATCTCGAATGACTACCTTCCGCAGTCGATCGTCGATCTCTGCAACGAGCACCGCTGCACCGTCGCGCCGCTCATCCCGATGGTGTTCGCGCATCTTGCGGCAGTGCATCGCGGACATGGCGAATTCGAGACGGTGCGCACGTTCATCTCCGCGGGCGCGCCGCTTCCGGCGACGACATCGCGCCGCTTCCGCGAGCGCTTCGGCGTCGAAATCCACTCGTTCTACGGCTGCAGCGAATGCGGCGGCATCACATACGACCGCGCCGGCGGAGCTGTGGAGCGCGGCAGCGTCGGGCCGGCGATGCGCGGCGTCGAGCTCGAGATTCACGGCGCTCGCCTCACGGTCCGCAGCGCCTCCGTGGCCCTCGGCTACCTGATCGACGACGGGACGTTCCAGGCTCTCGAGAACGGACGTTTCCTCAGCGACGATCTCGCCGAAGTTCGCGACGACGGCGAAGTCGTCCTGACCGGCCGCGCGAGCGATCTCATCAACACTGCCGGAAAGAAGGTGAACCCGCGTGAAGTCGAGCAGGTGATCCTGCAGATCGACGGCGTGCGCCAGGTGAAGGTGTATGGCGAGCCTGCCGGCGCGCGCGGCGAAGTGGTCGCGGCCGCAGTGGTCGCAGATCCCGACGTCACGCGCGAACAGATCCGCGAGTTCTGCCGGACGCGGCTCTCGCTTCACAAAGTGCCGCGCATCGTGAAGCTGATCGAGTCAATCCCGGTCGACGAGCGCGGCAAGGTCAAGCGCGCGGCGCTGGCGGCGCTTTAGCACCCGCTTCAGTTGCAGCCGCACGTTGTCGAGCTCCGCCCACGCCCACAACTTGAACCCGCGCGCGGCCATGTGGAACGGCGCGAGATTCAGGTCGTAGTACGCCTTCACGCGCCGCCCGTCGTTTCGCAGTCCCGCTTCGCCGACTGCACGCCTCGCCTGCGCGATCGATTTGAAACGCCGGTTGTACAACGCCATCAAGTGGTAGCTGATGAACGCCGGCTTCGGTCCGAGGACCGGCATCCAGTGAAATTTCTTCAGGAACCGGTAGGCGGGGATCACCACGAAGATGTAGTACTGCGCCGTGTCGATGAGAAACGACGCGGAGAGCAGATCCGACTCTCCCATGTACAAGTACTTGTCCTTGTAGACCGCGCGGAAGAAGCGCTCGTACGAGCGGAGGAACGTCGTGTTGTGCTCGGCGATTTGCGCGGTCACGTCTTCGCGCGTCGCGTCGCGCTTGATGATGTCGACCGTTGACTCGACCGAAAATGCCGCGTGGTCGAGCCCCGGCGAGTAGTACGGGTCGAGGAACGCCGCCGCATCGCCGAGCAGCGCCCACCCTTTGGCCATGTACTGTCGCGTGACGTACGGCAGGTGGGAGTAGAAGCGCAGGTCGTCCATGCGCGGCTCGGCGCCGTCGAGCAGTTCCGCGAGCGCAGGAATCGCTTTGAGGAACCCGATGAAGTCTTGATCGCGATTCTTGCTGTGATGTAGATCGACGAGTCGCTTATCGAAGACGACGCCGATGCTCGTCTCGCCGTTGCCGAGCGGAATGACCCAGATCCAGTAGCCGCGGCCCATGTAGTGATTCGTGGCCAGGCGCCGCGAGCCGATGTTGCGCGTTCCGAGTGCGCCGCTGCGCGCCGCGACGTCGTCGATGTGCCGGACGTTCTTCCACCGGCACCAGATCGCCGCGATCGGATGCTCGTCGTTCCGATCGATCAGCTCGAGGCGGCGGCCGAGGAAACTCGTGCGTCCGGTGGCGTCGAGGAGCCAGCGGCAGGTCAGTTCGCGCGTCTCGTCGCCGGCCTCGATCGTCAGCGTGTTCGAGAGCTCGCCGGTTTCGACGTCGCGCGCTTTCGCCGGACGCAGCAACTCCGCGCCTTCAGAGACCGCGGTGGCGAGCAGATATTCGTCGAGTGTGTCGCGGCGAAGCTGAAACGCCGGAACCGCGCTGCGCAGGTATCCGCCGCTCTCGCTCGCGTTCGCGTGACCGGTGACCTTCGCGTTCGAGAACCAATAGCGCAGTCCCTCTTTCGGCAGATGCTCGGCTTCGAGGTGGTGCCACATGCCGAGGCGCCGGGTGAGGAACATCGCCGACATCTCGGTGGTGGCCTCGCCAACCTTCGCGTCGAACGCGGGCGACTTCTCGACGATCAGCACCTTCAGTTGCGGCGCTTCACGGCGCAGCAGAATGGCCGCCGACGCGCCGCTGAACGCGCCGCCGAGGATGATGACGTCGTAGTGCACGGGCAGCCGATGCTAGCACGCGGCATCGCGGTGTTTTCGGTTAGGATGCACCGCCTTTTATGCTCCATCAGCTCTTCGCCTCCTGGATGCACTTCGTCCTCGTCTGGGGTTACCTCGGCATCTTCGTGATGATGATGTTCGAGAGCACGGCCCTGCCCATTCCGGCCGAAGTCGTCATTCCGCCGGCGGCGTACTGGGCGTCGCAGGGGAAGTTCAACCTGATCGCGGTCGTGATCGTCGCCACGCTCGGGTCGTGGGCCGGATCTGCGCTCAGCTACTGGGTCGCGTGGAAGCTCGGCCGCCCGATCTTCGAGCGGTACGGCAAGTACGTGCACCTGTCGCACAACCGCCTGGCAAAGGCCGATGACTGGTTCGCGGCGTATGGCGCGGGCGGCGTGTTCGTCGCGCGACTGCTTCCCGGCGTCCGGCACGTCATCTCGATTCCTGCCGGACTCTTCCACATGGACTTCCGGAAGTTCTCGCTCGTGACGATCGCCGGCGCGGGCCTTTTCAACGGCGCGCTGGCGTGGTTCGGCGAACGCGTTCTCGGCGATCAGCCGGCTCTGATACACGATCCCGATGCACTGCGCCGCGCGCTCGAATCGAAGTCGTGGTGGCTGATCGGATTCGCGGTGGTCGTCGGCGCGCTTTACGTTCTGATGACGTGGATGCAGCGCCGCGCCTCAGTACGCGCGGCTTAGCCTGTTACCATAGCTGACGACTTCCCACGCGAGGGCCCGATGGCAGGGAAATCCGCGAGAGCGCGGAAGTGGACTGCCGCTGCTCTGCATGCGGCAAGGGCGGCAGCGTTCCTGACGATTGCCACCGGCGTGAACGGCACGCTCGCGGCGATGTGGCCTCGCTACGAGCCGATTTACGCGTACCTCGTCGCCATCCTCGTCGTTTCCGCCCTGAGCAGCGCACTCCTCGGCGTCACGAGCGCGATTGCGGCGGTGATTCTGTACGACTGGATGTTCGCGCCGGTGCACATCGTGCCATCGTTCAGCATCGCGATTCCGATCGCGGTCGCGGTGCTCATCGCGGTCACGACGCGCGCGGCGGTGCCCATGCTGCAACTTCGCGCACTGCCTGCAGTTCCGGTCGAGACGCCGCTGCTTCCTGCGGTCGAACGGCCGGCGCCGGTCGACACGCTTGTCGTCGACGACGATCGCGTCGCTGCGCTCACTGAGGAACTGGCGGGCGCCCGCGATCGCGCTCGAGAAGAGGCGCGGCTGCGCGCCGAAGCCGACGTCGCCGCGCGATCCCGAGAGACCGAGCTCGCTGCGCGTTTCGAAAGGACCGAAAGCCGTCTGAACGCGGTGCAGCGAGAGCTGGAGGAGGCGCGCGCCCGCGTCTCTCGCGAGACATCTATGCGCGAGCAGCTGGAGGTCGCCGGGCACCACTCGCTGCAGAAGGCCGTCGACGACCTGAGCGCGAAGCACGAGGCGGCGATCCTCGAGGCGAAGCAGCGGCTCGAAGTCGCGACGAAGAAGCTCGAGTCGGCGCAGCACGAAGTCGCCGGCCACCGTGAACGCGCAGAAGCGGCTGCGGCGCAAGTCGGCGCGCTGCAGAGCGAGCTCGCTGAACAACGCGCGCGCGCCGATCGTGAATCGCAATCGCGTGCTGACGTCGAGAGGTCGACTGCCGAGCGGCTGCAGAAGGCGATCTTCGATATGAACGCAACACACGGCGCGGCGCTGGTCGACGCCCGGAAGCGCGCCGAAGCGGCGGCGGCGAAAGTGAACGCGTTGCAGAGCGAGCTCGCTGAAGAACGCGCCCGGGCCGAACGCGAGGCCGAGCTCCGATCCGAGATCGCAACCACGGGTGCGGAGCGTCTGCAGACGAGCCTTCTCGAGCTGAACGCCAAGCACGAAGCCGCGCTTGGGGACGCACAGAAACGCGCCGACGCTGCGTCGACCAGGTTGAACGCGATGCAGCGCGAGCTCGATCGCACCCTTGCGTCCCTCGCCGACGAGCACGCGCGCGCAGATCGCCAGTCGAGCCTGCGCAGCCAGCTGGAAGCCGCGGCGCGCGCGACGCTGCATCGAACCGCGGACGTTTCGGCCGGCCATCAGCGCGAGGCCGAAGAAGCGCGCGGCGCGACGCGACTGGCGGAGGAGCGGGCGCGCGCGGCGGACGAGAGGGCCCAATCGCTCGAGGAGCGCGCGCGCGCGGCGGAAGACGCGATTCGAACGGCCGAACAGCGCGCGGTCGCGCTCGAGCAGCAGGTCGAGCAGCTTCGCTTCGAGATCTCCGAACTGCGCGGCAGCGCCGGCGAGCGCTCACGCGCGGCCGAATCGGCTCAGCAGCGAGCCGCTGCGCTTCAGAGCGACATCCAGCAGATCCTCGCTGCCGCTGAAGAACAGGAACACCGTTCCCAGGAGGCGATGCAGGCGCGCGCCGCCGCGGCCGAACAGGAGCGCCGCGCGCTGCAGGCGCAGATCGAGGCCCTGCGCGAAGAAGTCTCGAAAATTCAGCTCCACGCAGAATTCGAAGCGGCCGCGCACGCGAAGGTCGCCGCTGACCTCGCATCCGCGCGGCAGGACCTTGAAGCCGCGCATCACCTTGTCGACGACGAGCGATCGCAGCGCGAATCCGGTCTGCGCGAAGCCGACGAGCGCCTCAAACGTCTCATCGACGGCATCAACGCCGACTACGAAAGCGCGGTCGGCGAAGCGCTCATCGAGAAGGAAGCAGCGAAGGCGGAACTGCGCGCGCTGAACAAGAAACTGCAGGAGCTCCAGTCGCGCCCGGCGCAGATGAGCGCGGAGTTCGACGCGAAGCTGCAGAAGATCGTCGCCGGCCTCACCACAGATTACGAGCACGCCATCGGCGACGCGACCGTCGAGAGAGAAGCGGCCCGGGCCGAGGCGCGGACGCTGACGCACAAAGTGCAGGAACTGCAGCGGCAGTTGAGCGGCGAGAAAGCCGCTCGCGAGCAAGCCGACAACGAGTGGAACGCGAAGCTGCAGAAGATCGTCACCCACCTCGCCCAGGACCACGAAGCGGACATCGGCGAAGCGATGCTGCAGAAAGAAGGCGCCCGCGCGGAAGCGCGCACGCTCGCTTCGCGCCTTGCCGCGCTGCAGAAGCAGCTCGAGGACGAGCGCGAGAAGTTCCGGCAGGCGTTCGAGCGATGGCAGCAGCGCACCACGCTCGCCGATCAGC
>DASWBH010000390.1:0-1512 GCA_036390755.1 Thermoanaerobaculia bacterium | reverse complement strand
CGACGGCACGCCGCGCAAAGCGCTCGACAGCTCGCGCATGCGCGCGCTCGGCTGGTCGCCAGCGCACGATCTCGCGCACGGGCTCGCCGGCACGTATCGGTGGGCGGTGGAGTCGGGAGCGTTCCAGGCCGCCGCGTAGTGTCATTCCGAGCGCCGCAGAGCGCGAGGAATCTGGGCGGGGGGACGCCCACCACCCAGATTCCTCGCCGTCTACGCGGCTCGGAATGACGGGACTGCGATACGCTCCTTCTCGGTGTCGCCCCTCGCCCTCTTCCCTCCGCTCAACGCGTCCCTCAACGCGCTGAGCGGCATCTTCCTTCTCGCCGGCTACATCAACATCAAGAGGAAGCGCATCCGGACGCACAAGCGGTTCATGATCGCGGCGTGCGTGACGTCGCTGCTGTTCCTCATCTCGTACATCACGTACCACTCGCTGCGGCACGGTGTGGTCACGCGATTCGCGGGCACGGGCGGTGTGCGCAGCCTGTACCTGGCGATTCTCACGACGCACACGTTTCTCGCCGTGGTCATCGTGCCGCTGGCGATTCTTTCGCTGAGAAACGGGCTGCTGTTGCGCGTGGTGAAGCATCGCCGCGTGGCGCGCTGGACGTTTCCGCTGTGGATGTACGTCTCGGTCACGGGAGTGCTCGTCTACTTCTTCCTCTATCATTGGTACCGGTCCGTGTGATGGGGGGTGGATGAAGAAGGCGACGCAACTTCTGGAAGAGCTGAGACGCTATCAGCCTGCCGACGCTCTCGAGGCGCAGCATCATCGCGCCATCCTCGATCTGCTCGGCTACGGGCGATCGCCGTTCTCGCGCTCCGAGTTCGTGCCGGGACACATCACCGCGAGCTGCTTCATCCTCGACCCCGACTCCGGCCGCCTCCTCCTCCACCACCACCGCCGCCTCGGCCGCTGGCTGCAGATGGGCGGGCACGTCGAGCCGGGCGAGTCGGTGCTCGAGGCAGCGTTGCGCGAGGGAGCGGAAGAATCGGGGCTGACCGATCTGGTCGCAATGACGGATGAGGTGGTCGACATCGACGTGCACGAGATTCCGGCCGCGAAAGGCGAGCCCGACCACGCGCACTTCGACATCCGCTACGTCGCGTTCACGACACAGCCGTCTGCGCTCACGCTCGATCCGAACGAGTCGTACAAACTGGCGTGGGTGAAGCTCGAGGATGCGATTCCGATGATGAACGAGAAGGCGTCGCTCCGAACGATCGCGAAGATCGGCCGGCTTCTGCAGGAAATCCGATGTCCGAGCTGAAAGAGACCGATCTCGATCCGAACCCGTTCGCGCAGTTCGAGCGCTGGTTCGGCGAAGCGCGCCAGGCGCAGCCCGAGCTGCCCGAAGCGATGACCGTGGCGACGGTCGGAGCGGGCGGGGTGGTGTCGGCGCGCGTCTGCCTGCTGAAGGCATTCGACCAGCACGGATTCGTCTTCTACACGAACTTCCACAGCCGCAAGGCCGAGCAGATCAGCGTGAACCCGCACGTCGGGCTCTGCTT